>DLGS01000376.1:0-789 GCA_002482815.1 Bacteroidetes bacterium UBA7688 | reverse complement strand
ACCCAGTTTTCCGTTAAAATGATTGTAGAATACGTTTCCATTGTTGATCATGTTCCACCAGTTATTAATGCGGAAAGGTGCCGAAACCGTTAACCCATAATAATCCTGTGAACTCAGGTTTACCGGAATCTGAACCGTTACGTTGTCGTCAGACGGAATATTGGGGAACACATCTTTGAAACGCGCAATGGCCACATTCTGGTTTTGTTTGGTATGACTATAGCCCAGTGTGAAATTAATATTCTTCATGGTATAACTTAGTTCATACGACCATGTTAGCTGTGGTAATAAACCAGGTCTGCCGGTAGCATAAGTAGTTACATCAATCAGAAATAAAAACGGGTTTAGTTGTGAGTAACCCGGCCGATCAATTCTGCGGCTCACAGAAATACCCAGTGTCTGGTCTTCTTTCAGTTTATAATTAAAGAAGGCGCTTGGAAATAACTGGAAATAAGAAGAGTCGAAACGAATATCTCCTTTTATCTGATGGGTATTAATTTTTGTATGTTCTCCACGAAGACCCAACTGCAAACTGAATTTTTTAAACTCTTTGCTGAAATTCAGATATCCGGCATTGTTATACTCATTGTATTTAAACCGATTGGTTTTATTTACATCATCCTGTGGTGTTCCGGTACTGACATCGAAAAATTTTGCATCGTTGTCTGCAGAAACATAACTGGTTTTGGCTCCTGCTTCAAAACGACCGCCTGCTTTCAACGGATTGGTATAATCAACCTTCGCGGTTCTTAAAATCAATTTTCCATCCTGGTCACCATCTAAAATATA
>DLGS01000268.1 GCA_002482815.1 Bacteroidetes bacterium UBA7688 | reverse complement strand
TGTGAATCCACAAAGTTGCCATCCTCATCATACAAACCAGTGCGATCAGCATCTCCGTCGGTGGCCAGACCCAATTTTAGTTCCGGCGTATTCGCCATTGTAACCGAAAGTTCCTGCAGGTTTTTATCAATCGGTTCAGGAGCCTGACCCAGAAAGCCCGGATTGTCATCGCAATGAATCAGTACTGCATTTGGCAATAATTTACGGATAACATTTTGACCCGCACCAAACATGGCATCATAGGCCAGCTTGAATGGAGAATTGTTCAGTTTTTCAAAATCAAATTTTCCTTTCAGGTAAGTAATGTACATCGCTTCAAGATCCACATAATCCAGCATTCCGGCATTTTTAAACTGCTCAACGCCATCTTTTGTAATGGTTACTTCATCAGGAATTAATGCTTCAACCTCTGCAATTTCGCGGGGGCTGGTTGGTCCGCCGTGAGGACCTTTTAATTTGAAACCATTATAGCCAACAGGATTATGGGACGCTGTAATAACAACTCCTTGTTGTGCATTCAAATGCAGCACTCCCATCGAAATCATCGGGGTGCTTACAAAACCTTTTGCCAGCAGAACTTTTATACCGTTCGAACATAAAATTCTGGCAGTCGTTTCGGCAAACATTTCGCCACCAAAGCGACAATCGTGACCAACAACAACGGTATTATTTTCACCTTTTTTCTTCAGCCAGTCCGCCAGTCCCTGCGCTACGCGTGCAACATTATAAACTGTATATTCCTGAGCGATAATGGCGCGCCAGCCGTCTGTACCAAATTTGATTTTTTCTGTTTGCATATCAGTTTTAGAATTCAGATGTTTTTTGAGGTGGCAAATGTACGTTTTTCGTCCAATGGTTTTATAAATACAAGCTTCTTCAGGATTAAAAACTTTGATAGATTTGAAAACCAACAAAACACTTACCTTTATTGCTTAAAAATCGGTTGCGAACCTTTTAAGGTTAAAATTTTTATGCTGAAAAAATTCAACTTTACCCTTCTGCTGCTCTTGTGCATTGACTTTTCACTTTACGCACAAACCCCGCTTATTTCCAGCACGGACAGCAGCGTTAAGGTCAAACCAATACCAAAACCGATTGTGAAACGTCCGAAACCCATTACTAAAGAGTCGAGTGTAGGGCTAAGGTTGAATACTGACGGATGGAGCTTTATTTTCGAAAGTGGAAAAGCAAAATCCCAGGATTTGAAGAGAATTGATATGTTTCACGATGTCAGGATTTTACAATTTGAATTCAGTGAACGTCGTCATCCTAAAGAGTTGAGAATGTATGGTTGGGACAGAAACCAGCAAAGTGATAAAATGTATGCCTTTGGCAAGGTCAATAATTTTTACTCTCTGAAATTTAATATTGGAATACGTAAAATGATTGCCGGAAAACCTTATCCAAAAAGCGTTTCTGTTCATCTGGTTTATGCAGGAGGTCTGACTTTAGGTTTACTGAAACCATATTATGTAGACGCTTACACCAGTAAAGATGGTGGTGCAACATTTGAACTTGCACCGGTAAAGTTTACGCCTGAAAATTCTCAATACTTCCTTGATCCGCTATATGTGGTCGGCTCATCAGGGTTCACCAAAGGATTAGGAGAAATGAAAATTATTCCTGGTCTTCACCTGAAATCTGCCCTTCATTTCGATTATACCCCTAATAAATTTAAAGTGGCTGCTCTCGAAGTTGGCGCTACTGCTGAATATTATACTAAAAAAATTGAAATGGTAGCCAGTCAGAAACCTGTGGCTTACTTTTTTAACCTTTATGCAGGGATTCAATTTGGTGGACGCCGCCGTTGATTGTAATTTGCAGCCCAATTTCCTATGCAAGAATTAAACGTAATCAGTAATACTGTCAATACTGAAGAAACCAGAGTAAAAAAGCCAAACTGGCTGCGTGTAAAACTGCCGACAGGCGAGGGTTACAAGCATGTTCGTGGCTTGGTGGATACCCATAAGCTACATACAATTTGCGAAAGTGGTAATTGCCCGAATATGGGGGAATGCTGGGGTGCCGGCACTGCTACATTTATGATATTGGGTAATATTTGTACCCGTTCATGTGGTTTTTGTGCGGTAGCGACCGGCAGACCATTGCCACCTGATTGGGATGAACCTCAGCGTGTTGCAGAGGCAATTCATTTGATGAAAGTGAAACACGCCGTTATCACTTCGGTAGATCGTGACGAATTAAAAGATGGCGGTTCTGTCATTTGGGCCAATACAATTAAAGCAGTTAGAATGCTTAATCCGGAAACAACCCTGGAAACCCTGATTCCTGATTTCAGAGGTCAGTGGGAAAATCTTCAGAACATTATAGATGTTGCTCCGGAAGTTGTTTCTCACAATATAGAAACGGTGGAACGCCTGACTAAGAAAGTGCGTATCCAGGCAAAATATCATCGCAGCATGGAGGTGCTTCGTCGTCTGAAAGATGGAGGAATGCGAACTAAGAGTGGTATTATGTTAGGTTTGGGTGAAGAAAAAGCAGAAGTTTTACAAACCATGCAGGATCTTGCTGACAATGGTTTGGATGTTTTGACCATTGGTCAGTATCTGCAACCAACACCTAAGCATTTACCCGTTGCCCGATTTGTCCATCCTGACGAATTCGCTGAATATCGTGAAGAAGGGTACAAAATGGGGCTTGATTTTGTAGAAAGTGGTCCATTGGTGCGGTCTTCGTATCATTCTGAAAGACATTTGATAAAAGGGGAGGGCAAAGCTAACTGGCTTGCTGAACAACAAAGTAAAAACTAGGTATACGCTGAATATTTTTTAAGGAGCCGATTTCGGCTCCTTTTTTATTTGCTGAATAGAAGGGAAATTTCTTCGGATATTGAGATTGTGTAAGATTTAATCATCAGGATATAAGATTAAGGTAACATTGGTAAATGACCTTTACAATACAAGACAGTGTTGTATTTAAATAAAACCATATAAAATGTTACAAGAGGCTTCAGTTCCGGTTGTTTTGGACGAAATTCTGATTGAAGATAAATACCAGTTTAAGGCATTTACTAAGATTTGTGCACGTGCCGCAGGAGGATTCACTATCAAATTTGATTTTGTAGAGGTTAATCCGGAAAAATTCAAGCATCTGATTTCTTTGTGCCATTTGAATAAAGCATTGAAATTTTGCTCTACATTTTTTACTGATCACGATTTTTCAATTAACCAAATTATTATAGCTAATTTCCGTACGGATGAAAATAAAAATATGCAATGGGAATGCCTGTTGAGATAGAAATTGTGTAAATCCGGATGGATTAAATGTAACAATAGGATTCTAATAATAATGGACTTTTGTATTGAGATGAGCAAATAGAGATTAATTACGAGAAAGAAAACCGCAAACAAATTTAATTACGGAATAAGACTTAAGATTATAGAAATTTACCTCGCATTATAGTTCGGTATTTCTCTGATCAGTTTCTGAAAAGACAATTAAATTAAAACATTTGCCCTTTTTCTTTCATTACTCGTAAATAAAAAGGTATCCGGTACACCGGGTACCTTTCTCTTTTTCAAAAAGTGTTAAAATTTATTTTCAATGTCATTTTTCAATCACAATTGTGTGCTGAAATTCTGTTCATCATTGTAATTATGTTATCTTCGCGGCGCAAAAAACAATAAAAAACAAGTTTATGTCTAACGTTACTTTCACTATGATTAAGCCTGATGCTGTTAAAAATGGCAACATCGGAAACATTCTTCAAATGATTAACAATGCGGGCTTTCGCATTATAGCAATGAAATACACAAAACTGAGCCTTGAACAAGCCGGTAAATTTTATGAGGTGCACAGTGCACGTCCTTTTTATGGCGAATTGACTGAATTTATGAGCAGCGGAACAATCGTTGCCGCTATTCTTGAAAAAGAAAATGCAGTGGCTGATTTCCGCACTTTGATCGGAGCTACCAATCCTGCTGATGCAGCTGAAGGTACTATCCGCAAGAAATATGCTACTTCAATTGGCGAAAATGCTGTTCATGGTTCAGATAGCGACGAAAATGCATTGATTGAAGGCGCCTTCTTCTTCAGCGGCTTAGAGAAATTCTAATTGACAAGTATATAATTAAAAAGGCCAATCAGCATAAGTTGATTGGCCTTTCTGCTTTTAAGCTAAAATATTATCCGGTTTTTAACCAGCCGGTGATACTCAATCTCGTTTTGTTGGTTACCAAAACTTCGTGTTCCAGTTCGCTGCTTTTAAAGAAAACGCTCTTGCCATTCACCGGGCTGATGTTTTGGCTTGCTTCATCTTTTGGATAAATACATAATTCGCCGCCATCACCTTCTGTCCAATCTTCATTCAGGTACATTATCATCGAATATTGACGGCTTTCGTTATTGCGAAACTGGTCGAGGTGTTTTTTATAAAAACTCCCTTTTTCGTACATCGCATAATGAAATTCGTAGCCGGTTATTCCTGTATAGCAGGTTCTGTTAAGATGAAGTACAAACTCATCCATCAGGTCGAAAAAATCATTTTCGTTCTTGTCATTATGTGAACGGTCCAGCCAATAAATCACATCGGTACGAATTGTTTTTTGAACGTCAGTTAAAATATCATTGCCTATACCTGCTGTGCGCAATTTTTGCTCAGCGTAGAGTTTTGTAAGGTTGGATTTTAAACCTGAAGCGAGGGAACTATTTAAAAAATCTTTTGCGATGCCTACTTTGTCAGCGATAAAGCTGTCGATAAGGGTATTGAAAATCTGTTCCAGGATATGGAGTATGAAGCAATTGGCGGAATTGCCCCTTACTTGGTGAAGGTAAGGGAAGTAGAGCACTCTTTTTTAATGAATTGATTAGTTTATTCTAATGTGGTTTCACTGATATTAAAAAATCAGGTTGTGCAAAATAAAACAAACCACTTTCCTGAAAGTAATTTGCCATCTCTAATGCATTTTTATCTGAGGTTTTGTCAACACGTAATATGAAAAAACTGCTGTATGCAGCACCTGGTACTATTTTTACTTTATTTTTTAGCGCAAATTCTTGTAAAATTGAAATGTCGTTAGAATCCTTTAGACCTACAATAAAATCATCAGTAAGGCCTACTAATTCTTTAGTTTTACTTTTTACAGGAATAAAATCCTGGTTGGCAAAAGTGATACGATCATCTTTTTTTACGAATCTTAAAATTTCCTTTATTTCATCACAAGTCCTGTATCCTTTGATGTTTACTTTTGAATATTTTTTATCTGCAGATACAAAATTTTTAGGTTCCAGCTTTTCAAAATAGTTGAACTCCTCAATTAATTTTTCAGCCTCTTCATAACTTACACTCTCATTGAATCCCACTGTTAGTTTTGTGGCAGATTTTTCTAAATATATTTTGTCTTTGAAATAATAATAAAATGATGTTTCACAAGTATTTGCCGGTGTTACCGATTCTTTTTTACATGAAAAAAGGCAAAATGACAGCAACATGAATAATGCCAGGTAAAGTTTATTTTTGATTTTCATAATGGATTTTATTTATATGGGATAAGCAAATGTAGATTTAAAAACACAAAAATAACGCCGCTCTTTGCAAAACGGGCGTTTCCCTGGATCAACCTTACTTTTCAAGGAATGCAGCACGCCTGAAATTGATAATCATCTCCTTTGTTTTTAATCTAAGCATGTTTTCAAATTCAGTATCGGATTTTATGTAGAAAGAGTTTTCATCAATGTAACATTCAAAAGGTCTTATTGTGACAATACCTTTATTGGTTTTCATTCTTAGCTTTGCGAACGTTTTAAAATCACCTTTTGTATTATTATTATTCACCTTAAAAATAAATACCACTCCTGGACTTATTGTAGTTTTATCATGATTTCTAACTACTCCACAAAGGGATAAGCTACCAGGCAAAAACATAATCGGCCACAAATCACCTCTTTTAGTTTGGGCGATTTTAACTATAGGAAGGTAATCGTATAATATTATAGAGCTATCGGTTCCATTATAAAAGAAAAAGTATTCCAAGCTATCATTGGCTTTTAAATTAAGCGTTTTGAGCTCATTATAAAGTAATGAAGTGTCCGAAATAAATTTTGAATCCAGTTTATTGAAAACAATTCCTTTGAATGGTTTTTTAAGACCAACATTCAAACTATCAGTAATCTGAAAGTTGCTTACCTGCATTTTACCATTAGGATGGAATAGAATTTCAGATAGCTGCGCACTTGCAGACAAGCCATTTATTGAAAAAAATATAATTAAAATAAGCCATTTCATCTCCACCGAGTTTGTTCAAAAATACGCAAAACAACCACCACTCAGATTGATTTTTGCTTATATAAATGGCAATAAAAGACTATTATCAAATTGATTTGTAAAATAATACAACATAACAACACTACACTAGTTATTACATTGTTTACTTGAAACGATAACAGAATACTTAAGATAAAAGCTGAAATAGCAAATAGCACTTTACTGTAGTCTAAAAATATTTTATTCTTTTTCTGTAGAAAGTGCTTTCCATAACTAACAAGGAACATCAGGCATGATGCTAAAATTATTATTTCCCCACCGGTCCAATTTCGAGTTTTAAATAAACAACCTAAAATTAAAAGACTAGTACCTAGAAAAATTGGTGTTTTCCAATAAGTTCTATTTAAACTTCTTATTTCATACATTAATTTAAAATTCCAAATTAGACCAGTAATCCATAAAATTGAAGCTAAAAGAAGCCACATAGAAACCTCAAATAGACTATCCCGAATTGAATTTGCGAATAAAAAAACGACTATTGAAATTCCAAACAATACGGGTGTGAATATCAGAAAGTAAATATTTTTTTTGCGACGCATTTTCTTGAATTTTATTGGTGCAATGACAACATACATTCAAAAATAAGCAAAAAAAACGCCGCTCTTTGCAGAACGGCGTTTCCTTATTTATTTTGAAAGCTAAGTCTTATTCAGCAATCGCTTTTTTACCTGCTTTAGCTACTACTTCAGTTTCTACGTTACGTGGAGCCTGAGAATAGTGACTGAACTCCATAGTTGAAGAAGCACGGCCTGAAGACAATGAACGCAGCTGAGTTACATAACCGAACATTTCGCTCAAAGGAACTTTTGCTTTGATTACCTGTAAGTTGTTACGGGTATCCATACCTTCAAGCATTGCACGACGACGGTTAAGGTCACCTGTTACATCACCCATATATTGGTCAGGAGTCAATACTTCAATTTTCATGATTGGCTCAAGCAAGATTGGTTTTGCTTTACGACCAGCTTCACGGTAACCTGATTTTGCACAAAGCTCGAAAGACATTGAGTCAGAATCGACGTTATGGAAAGAACCGTCAAAGATACGAACGCGCATATGCTCCAGCGGGAAGCCAGCCAATACACCGTTTGTCATTGAAGTTTCAAATCCTTTCTGAATTGCAGGGATAAACTCACGTGGGATAGAACCTCCGAAGATATCATTGATAAACTGGTAAGTACCTTTTCCTTCAGCAAGGAATGCTTCATCAGCAGGGCCGATTTCAAACTGGATGTCGGCGAATTTACCACGACCACCGGTTTGTTTTTTGAAGATCTCGCGGTGAGAAACCATTGCAGTGAATGCTTCTTTGTAAGCAACCTGAGGAGCACCCTGGTTTACTTCCACTTTAAATTCACGACGCAT
>DLGS01000381.1:9300-10223 GCA_002482815.1 Bacteroidetes bacterium UBA7688 | reverse complement strand
GGACTGATAGTAAAGCAGCATTGATTGAACTTGCTTATGCACTTCATTCAAGGGGAGCGGTAAATAACGGACAGGGAGATATAAAACAAATCATCACAGCCCTTGAGATTATTTTTAACGTTGAGCTTGGAAATTTTTACCGCACCTTCCAGAATATGCGTATTCGAAAAAAGAACATTACCCCATTTTTAGATGGCTTAAAACAAAGCCTTGAAAGAAAAATGGAAGAGAACTATTAATTAATATCGTTTAATTTTAAGTAACCAAAAACTGAATAGGATGAAAAAGATAAATCCAGTTTGCATAATTGCTCTTATACTTACACTTTCCTGCAATCAGGAACCTGTGGATAAAATTTCAGGTACTTACGTGCGTGAATCAACTAAAGAAGAGAAAAATCCGGAAACCATGAAAGTCCTAGGCAGGTCTTATCTACGTGATACAATATTTATCATACCAAATACAAATGGTTACAGGGTAGAAAATTCAAAATGGAAAAGAAATGATTTCGATTCAGATGGATGGAGAGATCAGGCACATTCCGATAACAGGCCTCTTTCGGATTACACCGTAACTTTTGACAAGGCAGATCAAACATTAAATCCTGAAGAAGCACTAACGGGTAAAACCTTATATCTGGATTTGGAGAAGGGATTTCTATATAAAAATTCCAAAAAAGATGATCCCTGGATAATGATACCTAAACAGAATTAGGCTATTAATTGGCTGCTTAAGCGATTGTATAGAGTATTGAAATCACAAGCTTAGTTGGCTTTACTCATTAAAGCTTCCAGTTTGTCCAAAGATAATTCTGTTCCTTTTTCATTGTCTTCAAGAGAAATTCCTGACGGGATATCGCTGAATTCAATGATTACTTCAGTTCCATCTTCCACCGACCTGAAATTCACTTCCATAATCATTGT
>DLGS01000381.1:0-9261 GCA_002482815.1 Bacteroidetes bacterium UBA7688 | reverse complement strand
CCTTTTAAGTTTTCTTCGTTGGTTTCAAAATTTATTTCCTGAATGATATGCTCATATGGGTTAAGCTCCGTGAAGCGTGCTTTATACCTATCCTCATTACTGCTGGTTTTTCCATTGCCGTGATTTTCGGGGTAGAATAATGACATTTGATAACCACCACCAACTTTAAGCTCAAACTCATGAACCTTCGCAGTCATATCTCCGGGAGCAAACCATTGCTCTAATGTCCTGGCGTCAGTGAATGCGCTGTAAAGCCTTTCAGCGTTCGCCATAATAACTCTTGAATTTACAGTAAAGGGCATAATACTATTGTGGATTAATTAAATATCTTATTGCAAGGATTTGAAAATAACAAAAAAGGGAATAGTGCAGACTATCCCCTTTTAAATTTTAACGGTCGATACCTAAGCCATGAAGAGTAAGCATCGGGATAAAAATAATGTGCCATCAGCTTAAATCCTAATGACAGACAACAAAAGTAGCAGGAAAACATAGGGGGAGGAAAACAAAATAATGGCTATGATGCATAACCTGAAACAGCAATTCCTTTAGCGATATGATTAAAAATAATTGAGATTCAATCAATCCTGCTCAAAAAAGAAAATTAAGGACTTCCTTTAAAAGTGTCAATTAAATGCTGCATTTTTTATTAAAAATTTTTTGAAGGCGCATCAAGTATTAACCCTGAAATCATTATTCAGCGATGATTTTGGGATAATTCACACTTGCCACCCTGCTTACATCTCCATAACGGTGGGGAAAAAAACCTCCAAAATAAATTTTAAGGACTTCCTCTGAAAGTGTCAAAAATCGCTTTCAAACACGCACACCTTTGCTATCGTAATCGGGACAACAAATCATCCCGGAAATTTTAAAACTAAAAAGCAAAGTGATGTTAAGCAGATTTACGTGGACAGAGTATGTGGCAGCAGTAGCCATTTTAACGGGAGCTTATTACCTGGTAATAGCCGCCCTTTATTACAGGACAGAGATTAAAGATATCGTGTCCGGAAAATTCAAATTCAGAACAAAAAATATTTCAGCAGGCAACACCGTTCCGGGGGAATTGGAAGAGGCGGACTTTGATGAGTTGGAAGCGGTCGTTGCCGACCTGAAACGCAGCACCCTTGAACAGGCAGGAACAAACGCCACAAAAGATCAATTGCTCTTGCAATTGAAACAAAGGCTGGCAAACTACGACGGGTTACGTCGTCCTGCCTTCAGGGTAGCTGTTAATAATTATATCATCAGAGAAGCAAAAGACATATGCGGGGTGGCTTACAGTGAAAGTGAACTTGATGAAGCGTGGAATACGCTGCCCCGCAAATAATTGCACCAGTAGAAAAGGATAAGTGAGGTTGATTGGTGCAGCTTCCCAAACGCAATCCCACCTGACCGTGGGATTGCCAAAGGGAGCTTTAAAAACAAAGTATTAATTCTAAAAAAAGTGAAGATGAAAAAGTGGAATGGAATATTCAAAAAAGCTGTAGCTGCAATAGTGCTGCTTATGGTTAGCATTTATGTAAAAGCACAGGACGGTAATGCCGGGATCAATGAGGCCAACAGCAAAGTGCGCAGTTATTTTGACAGTGGTACAAACCTTATGTATGCTGTCGGTGCGTTACTCGGCCTGATCGGTGCGGTAAAAGTTTACCAGAAATGGAATGCAGGTGATCCCGATACAGGCAAAGTAGCAGCAGCATGGTTTGGCAGTTGTGTCTTCCTTGTAGTTGTAGCTACAGTGATCAAATCATTCTTCGGAGTATAAAGCAATCGCTATGCAAAGTATCCTCATTGAAAAACTAAGGGCTTATATCCTGATCAATAATCCCGAACTGGCAGTAAAGCTTCAGGCTGATTATTCGGTAACAAAATACCTTGAAGATAAGGTTGCACTGGTCATGCCAACGCTCGAAAAGCTTCTTGCAGAAAACAGACCATCCTATATCATTGAGGAACTTTGCATGAACGAAATGACGGCAGAATTAAAGCCGTCCAAGTTCAATTATATCAAAAGTATTATCGAAGAAGAGTTTCCGGCAGAACATAAAAGCCTGTCCGAAACCGGGGTGCTTACCTACGAGACCATTAACCTGATCGAGGTGTGCGGGGAACATTTTGAAACATTTGAATTCAGTGAAGCAACAGAAGATAACAGGCTGCTCCGCTATGCGGTTATCGCTGCAATTGCAGGATATTTTAATTAGAAGACATAAGGAAATTGAAGACAGATAAGTTGCGGTATGGCTTATAATACACTACATAAACTTAAAGACAATATTACTGCGATCCGCATTGCGCTAGCTTTTAAGGAAGGCGATGTTTTAAGCGGGGAACAGCAAATTGCCTTAAGGAAATATGCCGGATTTGGCGGCATAAAAGCCATACTGTACCCGGACGGGCAAAAGGAAGAATGGATTAGTCTTGGTGCAAAGGAAGCCGACCTGAGGCTTTATGATGATATCAAAGAATTCCATAAACTGCTAAAGTCTCATTTTAATGAGCAGCAGTATAACCAGGTGATCAGTTCCATAAAGGAAAGTGTGCTGACTGCATTCTATACTCCTGAGGTAATACCACAAACATTGTATAAAGTTCTTGCTGAAAATAATATCAGTCCAAGGAAACTGTATGAGCCATCAGCGGGTGCAGGCATCTTTATTGATGAAGCCAAAAAAGCATTTGGTAAGCTACAAAGTATTACGGCGGTTGAAAAAGATATCCTTACCGGCAAAGTGCTCACGGCACTTTCAGCCAATTCAACTGTTCCGACAAATGTACATATCAGCGGACTGGAGGATACGCCGGAAAAAGAAAACGGCCAGTTTGACCTTGTGGTGAGCAATATCCCCTTTGGGAATTTCAGGGTTTATGATAAAGCTTTTGCGGAGAGTGAAACTCCTTTGCTGACAAACCGTATCCATAATTACTTTTTCGCAAAGGGACTGGATAAACTTGCCGATGGAGGCATAATGGCCTATATCACAACGGAAGCATTTTTAAATACCACAGCAAACAAGACTGCACGGGAATATTTATTTCAAAGAGCAGATTATATCAGCCTCCTGGTAATGCCCGATAACCTGATGAAAGATACCGGAGGAACAGAAGCCCCGAGCCATTTACTGGTCGTTCAGAAAAATGAGAATAAAGTAAAGCTTACAAGTGATGAGCAGTTCCTGGTAAATACGCAAACCAGGACAAATGAGTTCGGCTCATATACAATCAACAGCCTGATTGCTTTACAGGAACACGATTTTATTACAGGAAACATTGTAAAAGCAGGTACAAACCAATACGGGCAGGCAACACAAACAGTATGGCAGGATGGAGACATCAACCAGATCAGCGCACAAATTGCTGCCCAATTAAAAATAGGAATAGACAGGCACTTCAACAGGAATGCCTTTAACGATATCAGTTTAAAGTTTGCCTTCCAGGTTTCCAATGAAAAAAAGAAACTGAGTTTTTTGCCGGTTCCCGAAAACAGCAGCGAAGCTGTGAATGTACAACTTGGGCTGTTTGATGTAGCCCCTGCTGAAAATATCAACAGGGCAATTGCTTATTTAAGCGAAAACGACCAGCTGACTGTTCAGAAAAATACGGCACGCCTGATCTGTACCATTAAGACAACGGCACAACCGGAACACGAAAGTATTGTTTTAGTGACGGCTAAAGCTTTCCGTTCCAATCATTACCTCTACAAACTTTATTCAAACGTAGCAGAAATCGGGGTGAGTGGTCATTGGCTGACCGGTGCAGGGCTTAAAGAAGAACTGGAAAATGTAGCTTATGCGCTACCTCAATTTAGCTATGATTATATCTATACAGGTGATCAGAGCCTGAAGGAATCATTCGGGCTTGAGAAAAAGGACCTTTCTCTCTTTACAGAGTTGAAACCATTCTATAAAGACGGAACTCTTGTTGTTTCTGGTGGTAAATCCGGACTTCTTTCCAACGTAGATAACGAATCAGGCTCGGCAAGTTTTTCACAATTTCCTGAACAAAGAAACATACCGTTCTACATCCATTACACAAAGCTTCGTGACCAATACCTGGAGTCTACAGGAAATGAAGGTGTATTAAACGATGAAGATAAAAGAGCAGTATTAAACAAAATCTACGATGATTTTACGGATGCTTTCGGTATGCTCAATTACCCGCAGAACAAAAGGCTGATTACTGAAGACCGGGCGTTCGGTTACCAGGTACTGGCTTCCCTTGAACTAAAAAGCGGTGAGCAATATATTAAAGCTGATGTTTTACAAACGTCATTGCAAAAAAGCACGGAACAATTTAAAACGGACGATCCGACTGAAGCGCTGGCCAGTTGCCTGAATGAAAAAGGAAGGATTGATTTTGAGTATTTACAGGAAGTGACGGGCCTGGACGAACCGGATATCATCAATAGCCTTGGGCACCAGATCCATTTGAATCCGGTTACAGATAGCTGGGAAACGGAGAATCAATACCTGAGCGGCAATGTTGTTCAAAAATTAAAAGATGCGGCATTATATACGGAACGCTATCCTAATAACATTTATTATGGCCAAAGTCTGGAAGCCATCCAAAAGGTGCAACCGGAAAAAATACCGTTTGAATTACTGGACTTCAATCTTGGTGAACGATGGATACCTGTTGATTTGTACTCACGATATGCCAGCCATTTGTTTGAACTTGATGCGAAGGTCAATTATTTTCCTTCAGTAGACACGTTTAAAGCAGAGCTTAAAAGCAGCAATGCAAAGGTGAACCAGGAATATGCCATTTTCCCGAAGAGTGGAAAAACGATGTATGGCGGTTCCCTGCTGGAACATGCGCTTGAAAATACCACACCATTTTTTACGTATGAAAAGCAAATGGGCGACAGGACTGTTCGCATTCCTGATAACGATGCCACGCAGCTTGCCCACCAGAAAATTGAAAGTATCCGCAGTGGTTTTGTTGAATGGTTGCAAAGTATTGCTCCTGAAGAAAAGGCCGCACTGGAAACGCTCTACAACGATACATTCAATTGTTTCCGTCTACGGGAATATGACGGCACTCATCTGAGTTTTCCGGGTCTGGACAAAAATGCCTTGGGTATAAATGACCTGTACAGTTCGCAGAAAAATTCTGTCTGGCGAACCGTTCAGAACCGTGGTGCATTGATTGATCACGAGGTCGGGCTTGGTAAAACGCTTACGATGATTGTTGCTGCGCAGGAAATGAAAAGGCTGGGCATTGTGCATAAGCCTATGATCCTTGCGCTAAAAGCAAATGTCAACCAGATCAGGGATACCTATAAAAAAGCTTATCCCAAAGCAAGGATTTTGGCACCTGATGAGAACGATTATTCTTTAAAAAACAGGCTTCGGATTTTCCACGAGATCAAAAATAATAACTGGGACTGCATTATCCTCACCCACGATCAGTTTGGCAAAATCCCGCAATCCGCAGAGGTACAAAGGGCAATTCTGGGAGAAGAGCTGGATAATGTGGATAGAGACCTTGATACGGTAAAAGAGATTGGTGGCGGTATTTCCAAAAGTATGCTCAAAGGGCTTGAAATCCGCAAAAAGAACCTTACTGCTAACCTGAAGGAACTGGAGCAACGGATTGAAGAAAAGAAAGACCAGGGTATTGATTTTAAGACAATGGGCATTGACCATTTGTTTATTGATGAAAGCCATAAGTTTAAGAACCTCACTTTTACCACAAGGCATAACAGGGTTGCAGGATTAGGGAATGTTGAAGGCAGCATGAAATCGCTGAACCTGCTCTTTGCAGTACGCACCTTGCAGGAAAAGTTTGATGCGGATTTGTGTGTTACGTTTTTATCCGGCACCCCTATTTCAAACAGTCTGACCGAACTGTATTTGATCTTTAAGTATATGCGTCCCAAAGAAATGGAGCGTCAGCGCATCCAGAATTTTGATGGCTGGGCAGCGGTGTTTGCCAAAAAGACAACTGACTTTGAATTTTCGGTTACCAATGAAATTATTGCCAAGGAACGTTTCAGACATTTTATTAAGGTACCTGAACTGGCACTGTTCTATAACGAAATTACCGATTATAAGACCGCTGCCCATATCAGGCTGGACAAGCCTGAAATGGTTGAGCAGCTTATTAATATTAAACCAACGCCAGACCAGCAGGAATTCATAAAGAAACTGATGCAGTTCGCAAAAACGGGTGATGGCAACCTTATCGGTCGTGGCAAGCTAACCGATTCAGAAGATAAGGCAAGGATGCTAATCGCAACGAATTATGCCAAGAAAATGGCAGTGGATATGCGCCTCATTGATGATCATTATGAAGACCATCCTGACAG
Source organism: Bacteroidetes bacterium UBA7688 (assembly GCA_002482815.1). Taxonomy (GTDB): domain Bacteria; phylum Bacteroidota; class Bacteroidia; order Chitinophagales; family Chitinophagaceae; genus Rurimicrobium. Next base: position 2,948 of record DLGS01000381.1, on the reverse strand, counting down.
CAAAGTAAATATCTGTGCAAGGACTGTTGCTGAAATCTATAATGAAAGCAAATCAAATAAAGGCACACAGATCATATTCTCTGATATCGGTACTCCAAAACCGGGTGCATTTAATATTTATGATGCCATCAAATTAAAACTGGTCAGGGACCTGAATATTCCCGCAAGTGAAATCACCTTTATCCACGACTGGACCGATAAGAAAAAACCGGAACTGTTCAAAAAAATGAACAACGGGGAAATCAGGGTTTTGATCGGAAGTACTGAAAAAGCAGGAACTGGCCTGAATGTTCAGAAAAGGATTGTTGCCATGCACCATATGGATATTCCCTGGAAACCCTCAGAATTTGAACAAAGAAATGGCCGTGGGGCAAGGCAGGGAAACTGGATTGCAAAAACACATTTCGACAATAAGGTAAAGTCCTACATCTATGCTGTAGAGCAATCGCTGGACAACTACAAATTCAACCTGCTGAAGAACAAACAGCTTTTCATCAGCCAGATGAAAAACAATCAGCTCAGCGTGCGCAGCATTGATGAGGGTTCCATTGATGAAAAGAGCGGGATGAACTTTGCAGAATACATCGCCATCCTTTCCGGGGATACAACGCTGCTTGAAAAATCAAAACTGGAAAAGAAAGTAGCTGTCCTTGAAAACCTGAAAAAAGCGCATTTCAAGGAAATTGCCCATGGCAAATACAGGCTGGAATATATGGCAAAAGACCTTGAAGCCAAAAAAGAACTCGTCACTAAATTAAGCAGCGACAGGCAGCATTACGAGCAGGTTTTAACGCATGATAAGGATGGCATAAAGCTTAACCCGATCAGGCTGGAAAACTTCAAATTACCGGAGCCGGAACATATCGGCAAATACCTGATTGACCTGCATCACAAAGAATTAAATGGAATTGATTCCCTTAAGATCGGCACATTGTATGGTTACGGGCTTTACGTTAGGCCGCATCACCATTCAAGCGAATTAAAAGGACAATGGGTCGATCAACCCGCGAACCAGTTTTATGCGCAACGGGAAAAGGACGGCATCAAATATACCTACAACAGCGGGTATCCGAATACCGACAACCCAAAGCTTGCAGCAAGGTATTTCCTGAACGCAATTGATATGGTCGGCTCACTGGAGCAACGGCATAAAAAGGAAGTGGCTGAACTGGAAAAGGAAATGCCGATGGTTCAAAAAATTCTGGATAAACCATTTGAAAAAGAAAATGAACTGAAGGAACTGAAAGGCAAGGTTGAAAACCTGGAAAGGGAAATCAGCCTGAAAATACAGGAAAACCAGATGAAGGAAAACTGTGGACTCAGCACTGAAGAAGAAATCAAAAAGGCGGGTGAAACGCAGGAAGTCTCTGTACTAAAACTGGCTCCTGAAAACAAAATACCAGTTTATGCAATGATGAAGGATATCCAGTCAACGGAGCCTCGAATAAAGCGAAGTGGAAGAATGAGAATTTAAAACAGAAGAATATGGCAAACAGTGTATATCAGATCAACAAGGGGATTAATAAAAGTATCGAGTTTAAAGGGTTAAAAGCGCAGTACATCTGGTACCTGGGTGCAGGTGTGGTTGGCTTGCTGATACTCTTCGCGGCAATGTATATCGCGGGGGTCAATTCCTTTATCTGCATCGGCATTATTCTGATCGCGGGATCTGTACTGGTCTTCAAGGTTTATGGGATGAGCAATAAATATGGGGAGCATGGGATGATGAAGGAGCTGGCCAAACGAAGCGTTCCCAAAACAATAAAGTGTAACAGCAGGAAAATTTTTATTAAACGTTCAAAACGGTAAATCATATGGAAAGGCAATTACCGGAATTATTATTTGGCGGTACAAAATTCAGGGTCGATATTCAAAATGGATGCTTTGTTCAGGCAGATGATGCCTCCAATAAAATTGAGTTTTATCACCTCATCTATAAGGACAACCATAATGAGCTTGATTACAATCCTGCCACCAAAAAGGAACATTATCTTTTCGATGATCCAGAGGGAGTTCTACTGCTTAAAATTCCCCGCCTGATTGAACTCGATCCTGTGGGCGTTGCCCAAAAATACGGAATTGATCAGTCCTCACTAAAATACCTGAGAGATTCAGATATGGAGTTAAGCAGGGAAAAGCTGTTAGAAAAAATGGACAAGCGATTGGCGCAATCCATTATTGAAAAAAGAAAACTAAAAAGAGGCAAACGGATTTAAGGCATTAAAATTTAGCGGAGATGGAAAAGTGGATGGATGGGATTTTACCCATATTAGCAGTAGAACATAATTGTATCCTGAGCAAACAGGGTGACATAACGGTAGCATTTAAGGTAGAACTACCGGAGATATTTACCTTGTCTGACCATGAGTATGAAGCATTTCACCAGGTTTGGGTCAAGGCTTTAAAGGTTCTGCCAAAACTGAGCGTGTTCCATAAACAGGATTGGTTCATTGACAGCAGGTACAAAGCCAATTTTGAGAACCAGGATAACAGTTTCCTTACCCGCAGCAGTGAGCGCTTCTTTAATGAGCGTCCGTTCCTGAAACACTCCTGCTATATTATGCTGACCAAAAAACCATCCGGCAGGAAGCAAAGCAGTTCGCTCTTTTCAAACCTGTTACGCAGATCAATAGTTCCTGAGCAAACATTAAGGCCACAACTGTTACAGGACTTTTTGGATTCCGTTGGACAGTTCCAAAGGATATTGGAGGACAGCGGCTTTATCAAGCTCGAAAGAATGACCGATGAGCAGCTGGGCAGCCAGGCAAGGCAAATGGGACTTGTAGAAAGATATGCAAGCCTTTCAGAAAATGCCAACGATTTCCTGGTAAAGGATATTGATTTCAGCAGTGGTATCAGGGTTGGGGATCAGCAATGCCAGCTGTACACTTTGGGTGATGCCGCAGACCTTCCGGCACTTTGCGGGTCCAGGATAAACTTTGACCGTT
>DLGS01000311.1 GCA_002482815.1 Bacteroidetes bacterium UBA7688 | reverse complement strand
TGATCGCTACATCAACGGGTCTATACCGCTTTAATACTAAAAACAATGAACTTCAGGAACTGCATTACTTACCCGAAGATGCAGAGGCTAATCAGTGGAACAGTAAAACGCTAATTTTACATGACGATCATTTGTTAATCGGTACGGTTCAAGGCCTTTACAGGCTGCCCGTGGCAGCTCTTAAAGGTGCATCTGACAAAATTGATGCTGAGACATTTTTGCCAGAGTTAAATATTTGGAAAATAAAAAGCTCACACCGACATAATTTACTACTCGCTACAAACATCGGTTTACTCAAGCTTGATCTAAACACAGTAAAAGACGAGATTCTGTTTCAACCCGGAGCGACTACATTCGAATTTTCGGATGACACTATTCTCGATTTTATTGAACTGAACGATGGAACATTCTGGCTCGGGTCAAGGGGCGACGGTGCATATTTATGGAATAGCAAGGATACTGGATTTTTAAATATCTATAATCGGACAGGTCGCAATAAATTGAGTCATAATTTTGTTTTTGGCCTTTATGGTTCCGATTCCGAGCTTTGGATCGGTACTGAAAATGGCTTGAACAGGTATGACTGGAACGATGGCAACATTGAGCAATTACTCGTAAAGCCGGACAAATCAGCAATTGAATCAGATACAACAATTTACGGCATCTATCCTGACAAATCTGGCCGGTATCTTTGGTTATTAGGCGCTGAATCACTCTCGAAATTTGATACGTCAACAAAGCAGGTTGTTTCAGAGTCAACCGGTCAAAATCGAAACTTTTTCAATCAGTATTTTCATAGTGTCGTGCAGACGAAAGACAATGAGCTTTTGGCTCTAAACAAAGACGGGGCATTTTTTGTCAGCAACAACGAATCTGTTTCGCCCCTAGCCAACTTATCAAAAACTATTTCGGAGCCTACCCAAGCATACTGGTTTGGTATGGATCCAGATATAAACAATCATTTTTATTATTTTTATCAAGGCGCTATTTGGCTCTATCAACTTGAACAAGATCAAGCCAAACCGATATATAAAGTACCAAAACATTTAGATAACCAAAATTTGTATGCTGAAGGAGTGCAAAAAGTAAATCAGAGTCTATGGTTTCTGATTTCCGGTTTGGGTTTGGTTGAGCTCGATAGTGAAAATCTCAAACCTAAAAGTACGTTTTTTGATGCGACCAATACCACATTGTCTACATCTACCCTTTATGCCTTGCAAAAAGATGACTTTGGCTACTTGTGGATGAGTAGTCATTCCGGCTTATGGCGGTTTAATCCACAAACGCAGTTTATTCGACAGTTCACTAACCGAAGCGGGCTTGCTTACAACGAATTCAATGGGTCGTCTGCGTATTTCTCCAGCAAACACCAAAAAATGGTCTACGGTTCACTTCGTGGGGTATCTATTTTTGATCCTGGACATTTCGTAGCAACGCAGCAATCTACAACTTCTCTATTTTTTTCAGAAATTTCCCTCGAATCAAGGAAATTAGCAACAGAGTTAATCCCGACAAAAAAACAAAAACTCGAATTGACGCACAATGATTACGGCCTGAAAGTTCAGGTTTCCTTATTTAATTACCTGCAACAATCAGATATAACTTATAGCTTTGATTTGTCAGGTCCAATGGATTTGCCAGCTTACGTTAAAACCCAGCCTCAATTGTCATTACCAAATTTACTTCCAGGAAACTACACTCTAGAAGTAAAAGCTTTCGATTTATCATCTGAACAATATAGTGCGCCAGCTTTGATGCAAATTAAAGTGGCTTATCCTCCATGGGCAAGTCCATTCGCATATGCCTGCTACTTTTTGTTTGTTCTCAGTGTTGTTTCTTTTTGGCTTCGTAGCAAAATTAAACAACGAAACTTGTTGCTCCAACAACATCATGTGATGACGAATGTTAAAAATAAGCTTCAGCTTGCTTTGAGTGTTGCTTCAAGTGACGCTTGGGAAGCTGATATAACGAATGGCATCATGGCATACTCAAACCGCTTGCCGTTGATTTTTGGAACTAATGAGTCAGACATCAGTGTAAGCGATTACTTATCAAAGATTCACCCAGATGATAGCGCCAGTTACCTGCAGAGTTGGCAAGCTTTAAGAGATGGTGAAAGTGACGAGTTCGTTTGTATCTACCGCGTTAAAACTATCAAAGATGAGTGGTGCTGGTTTAAAGACGTAGGTAAATTATCCGCAATTAATCAAGAGAAACCACACCTGATATATGGAATGTACACCGATATAACCACACAGAAACTAACTGAGCTAGAGCTAGAGCAGTTGTCCAATTATGACCAGATCACAGGGTTACCAAATCGGAATTTGTTAAATCAATACCTTGCTGAAAGTGACAATAATGAGCAATTCCATGCTTTTATCGTGCTCAAACTTTTACAGTTTACTGAAATCAAAAATGCATTCGGTGATTTAGCCGCAAATTCGTTGTTACTTCAGGTATCTTCGCGTTTGAGAGGCCACATTAGCACTCCTGATTTATTGATCCATGCGTCAGAATCGTTATTTATGGTCGCGCTACACAGCAATAATTCGAGTCAATTGGTACAAGTTTCGGAACAATTAATTTCAGAAATAAATTCGCCAATCACAGCCTTTGAACAGCAGATCACCATTTCCTGTATCGCAGGGACTGCATGCCAAACGACTCAACAAGAGTCGTCGCAAGAATTACTTAAACAGGCGGAAATCGCAGTACGTGTCGCAAGAGAAAGTGGAAGTTATCAGCATTACTCATACAAGACTGGGCTTTTAGAGCAAACGAAACAAAAATTCATCTTGCAACAACAATTAAGAGACGCAATCGCTAAAGGAAAATTGGTCAATCATTATCAACCGATAGTGAACGCCGAAACCGGACTTCCTGTGGGTATGGAGTTGTTACTGCGATGGAATAATAACGGCAATTTTGTCCCTCCTGATGTTTTTATTCCTATAGCGGAACAGACCGGCTTAATTGATGAGCTCACCTGCAGTTCTGTTGCAGCAGCTTGTCACGATTTAAAAATTCTTCAGCATAAAGGCTATAATTTATACCTTTCAGTCAACTTCACGGCAACGCAGTTGTGCTCGCACTTGGTACTCATGAGATTGGATCAAATCTTAAAAGTACATGACATTTCACCCACCATCATGCGTATTGAGATTACTGAATCCTCACTCATTCAGAATAAGGAACATGCAATTCAGAACATGAACGAATTACGTAATACCGGTTTTCAAATTTATTTGGATGATTTTGGTACAGGGTATTCATCTTTAAAATATATTCAGGATTTTCCCTTGGATGCAATAAAGATTGATAAAAGCTTTGTTTTTAATATTAGTAAAAACAAGAATGCCGCAATAATTGACACCATTATTACGCTGGCGGACAGCCTGAATGTTATATGTATCGCTGAAGGTGTGGAGACGGAGCTACAACGCGACTATCTCTTAAGTAAAAATTGTCGATTTATGCAAGGCTACCTTTATAGTAAACCGCTCTCATTAGAGCAATTGTGCATTAAACTGCAGTCATTAACAGAGAGCAAAAATTTTTAGAAATACGCACGGGTTCGAATAGCCCAGATCTCTTGTTGCTTCAATGGCGCGTTCTGACCGATTTTCCAGCCCTTATTCAATGAAATACATTTTTATGATGGCTTCCCGTCATTTTGAGAAACCATGACGTCTAGCCACTTGGTATTGATACAAAGCTCTCGAAAATAAAGTTCGAAAAACATACGAAATGAGGAAGGCTTTATCAGTGAATTCCGCTCTGCATCCGAAAGCAGAAGTTCGTTGTGAAAAACTGAAATGTCAGCAATTGGCACTTTGGAGACGTTGAATTTTTAACCTAATGTCAGCCATCCTCCGCAAGTCAAAATAACTCTTAAATTCCGCATCATGTATAATCAAGGTAGAGCCTTGGCTGCATATTCAGATCGGTTGTTTGAGGACTTATGAGCAAAGATAGTGTTGATTCCGTTCGCTTGGACAGCTGGGTGTGGGCTGCAAGATTCTATAAAACTAGGACTTTAGCAAAAAGCATGATTGAGAGTGGCAAGGTTCAATATAATGGTCAGCGTAGCAAAGCCAGCAAAATGGTTGAAGTCGGTGCAACCATTAAACTCACTCAGGGTGATGATGAAAAAACAATCATTGTAAAAGGTTTATCAGACAAACGACTTGCAGCACCACTCGCTCAGGCGTTATACGAAGAAACCAGCGAAAGCCAGACTTTACGTTTGGAACGGGCCGAACTTCGCAAAATGAACAAACTTTACGCTCCACATCCTGATACCAAGCCTGATAAGAAAATGCGGCGACAATTGCTGTTGCTTAAATCGCAGCAAACATAATCATCTACGGTTGCTGATGTGTTCAGCTTTTTGGGGCTATTTCTCTGAAAAAATCGTTCTGAGTTCTTAGACCTGAAATCTTGAATTTTGTATCCTTAACGCTGGACGTTTGACTCAACGTCACGAGAAAAAATTGTATCCTAAAAAATGTATGCTTTTTTAAGATAGATGAACCGATAAATGTCAATAATTGCATTAACTTAGCCTTTGCAGTCAGTCAAATGGATACAAATTTTGCGACATATAGCCAATAGGCCTGTCGTTTTTATAAAACCCGCAGTCTGGC
>DLGS01000230.1 GCA_002482815.1 Bacteroidetes bacterium UBA7688 | reverse complement strand
GTCACCAGGACCGTTGCTGATAAAGAAAACGCTCGGATTAAAGGCTTCAAGATCAGCTACCGTGGCGTGAGCATTAAATACTTTCAGATAAGCGCCACGCTCAGCAAGGCTTGTAAGGATATTACGTTTCACACCAAAATCTAAAACAGAAATCCGGATAGCAGCATTTTCATCTCCGACTGTATAAGATTCTTTTGTACTGATTTCACTAGAAAGTTCGAGGCCATCCATATCCGGCACTTTGGCCAGTTCATTTTTCAAATCTTCAGGCGTGCTGAATTCTGTTGAAATGACACAGTTCATTGCACCTTTATTGCGGATATGTTGCACCAAAGCGCGTGTATCTACATCAGAGATGGCAATCAGATTATTCTTTACAAGGTAGTTTTCCAGGGAATCATTTGCCATCAGGCGTGAATATCTGGATGACATATTGCGGCAGATTAATCCGCGAATTTTCACCGAATCACTTTCCACATCCATATCTGCAACACCATAATTGCCGATATACGCAGTATTCATAATCAGCATCTGACCAGTGTAGGATGGATCTGTAAATACTTCCTGATAGCCTGTCATACCTGTATTGAAGCAGATTTCGCCACCGCAAGTACCTTTTGCACCAAATGATTTTCCTGTTAGTAATGTACCGTCCTGAAGATAAAGATAGGCCGGTGTAGATGGGAGATTGTTTAGTTGAGTCATACTAAGGTGCAAAATTGCAACAAAATTTCCATTATCAAATAACTAAAACAAGAATTGTGGAAAAGAAATGAAGAAAAAACATTGAGTATAATAATAATACGTAAAATAACCTTCCATTATTAATCCCTAATCTCAACTTAAAGGAATTATCTGAGAAAATGTCAAGTTTTAAAATTAGATTTATACTATTAATTATATCCACGACTCATTTTGTGATTAATATTGTTTTTTTTACTACATTTAAATTTATTGTTAGGACTTTATGAATAAAGCAATTGTAATTATAGCATGTATATTTTTATCCATGAGTTGTAAAAAGAAAACTAAGCATACCGGCACAATTAAAACTGAAGATCCCGGAATTGTTTTGAAAATTACTAAACCTGAAAATAATAGCCGCAATATTGAGGATTCATTGCTGCAAATAAATGTGGATGCAACTGATACTCTAAAGAAGATAGCAAAAATCAACCTGTATATAGACAATAAATTAATTGCAACTGATAATAAATCTCCTTATCAATTTGTCTGGGTCACCAGTCCGAAAAGCCTCGGCAATCATGCATTAAACGCTATTGCTTTTGATATAAATAATATCGAATTAGAAAATGATTCACTGAACTTAATTATTTACGACAACCGATTACCTTACTTAGGAAATTTTTATTTCACGATTCACAAAACTTCTTATGGTGGTGTATGGCCTGTAGTGGATACAACTTTCTATGATGATGGGGAAATCAGAAATTTTTCTACCAGTGACTTTGACAATGATTTTTGCAATAATATTACTGATACTATTTACACTAATAGAAAAATCAGTATTCAATTTTGGGATAATTGGCTTGTAAGTACAGCCGTTACAGAATCCGGAACCTTTATAGAAAAATTTAAAAATCATACATACCAAGCAGGTAAATTTTCTGATATTAATAATGTGGAACTTACCTGTCAAGATGGCGGATTAGGCGGCGGATATACATATAAGGTGTCAGGCAAAAGAGAATAATGCTCTACTTATACAGGAATCTCACCAGCCATTATTAGCTCAGCGCCTTCTCCACAGCAGAATATGGACTGATTTTGCCTCTCGCAATCTGTATTTCAAGCTCCGCAACTTTCTCTTTCAGTCCTGGTTTGCTCAAAAAATAATTACGTATTTGCTCTTGCAATAAACGCTGGAAGGCAAATACATTCTGATTGATTCTGTTTTGCTGAAAATAGCCTTTACTGTTATGGTGCAGATAATGTTTTTCAATCATCGTCCACACTTCATTTATACCTGTATTTTCATACGAGGAGCAAACCTTCACTTCTGGAAGCCACCCGGAAGCAGTGGCAGGTAAAAAGTGAAGTGCGCGGGCATATTCACTCCTGGCTGCTTTTGCTTTTTCTGTATTACTTCCGTCTGCTTTGGTAATCACTACCCCATCTGCAAGTTCCATAATACCACGTTTAATTCCTTGCAGTTCGTCTCCGGCGCCTGCAAGCATCAGCAGCAAAAAGAAATCGCAAATATGGCTCACTTCAGTTTCACTCTGTCCTACGCCCACAGTTTCAATAATTATGGTATCAAATCCGGCAGCTTCGGAAAGTAATATTGTTTCAAATGTTTTATAGGTAACGCCGCCCAAACTCCCGCTGGATGCAGAGGGACGGATAAAAGCATTGGGATGAACAGATAATTGCTCCATCCGTGTTTTATCCCCTAAAATACTTCCCCTGCTAATAGTACTGCTTGGGTCGATGGCCAGAACAGCAACTTTCTTTCCTTCGGATAATAGTTGCATCCCGAAGGATTCAATAAAAGTGCTTTTTCCAACTCCCGGAACACCAGTAATACCAATACGGATTGACTTCCCTGTATCGGGTAAGATTTTATCAATCAAAGCAGCTGACAGCTTCTTATCATCCTTCCGGGTTGATTCTATCAAAGTAATAGCACGGCTTAAAATGGCAATATTGCCATCCCGCAATCCTTGATGAAATTCCTCAGGCGTAAACTTAACAGCCATTATGCTTATAATTTTTTAAGTACTCCAATCGTGTAAATGGTGATTTCCTCAGACAATTTTACTTCACCCAACTCATCTGCCAATAATTTGGCTCTGTTCAAATGAGCTACTGTTAATTCCATATCCACGTTTGCAATATTATTCAACTGTGCATTTTGAAAAAGCAAATTCATTAAATCCGATTTGTTTTTTAGCGGGGCCAATTTAAACAAATTATCCCTTACTTTCAGGGATTGCGAAAACGAGGGAATCGCTTCTTTGTGTTCCTTGAGCGATATTTTTACACCACCCACTTTATATAGAATCTTACAAAGAAAATCACCGGCAATCATAATATTCTTGTCATTCAAAACGACCAATACATCACGGGCAACAAACCACTGTTCTTCTGCAAGAAAAATTTTCAGGTTTACATCCAGCAATTTTTGACCCAGCATATCAATAGTCCGAACATAATCCATTGCAAAAAATGGATACTTTGTCTGCATCAATTGTTTACGAATTTCAAGCAGTTTCCGGAGGTTTTTTTCATAGGGATCATATCTGTCATACCATTTCAGCACCTCATTGTACTCCTCCAAAGCGATTGCATAGAGCGGTTCGTAGCGTTCAGGATACTGTTTCATTAATAATTCATATTCCTGCAGACATTCCTGATAAGCTATTTCTGCTTTATCATTGGCTCCTGCACGATGATATATTATTCCCTGGGATCTTAATATGGCTGCATAACCTGACTTATCGCCCAAAGCCTGATAAACTTCAGCACCTGCTTTATTATTGTTCAAAGCATTTTCAAAATCATTGGATTGCTCCTGTAAATTACCAAGCTGGTAAAACACCATTGCGGCAAGATTTTTTTGAATTGTATCCTTTATAGAAAACTTGTCAATTAAATACTGAGCCTCAATCAATTTCGCTTTAGCCTCGCTGCTATTACCTTGTAAAGTGTATCTTTTGCTATCCTCCATTTTTGACATGACCAAAAAGGCAGTATCAGTTTGAGTGTTTCCGGGAAATTCCTGAGAGCTGCCGGAACTTACAAAAATTAAATTTCCGGTTTCAGCAACATGCAAAAAATCGGAGGCATCAGATCCTGTGGATAAAATTACTTTCTGATAAATGGCAGCTGCTTTAGGAAAATCACCCTTAAAAGCATATAATTCAGCGAGAAAAATAAAATCTTTTTTATAATTTCCCTCTGGATTTCTATTCTTCAATTTCTGTTCAAGTGAAGGAATGGCAAGCGACAGCTGACCTTTTGTCAACAAGTTCAGTGCATTACTGATATTCTTGGTGGTTTGGTCTTTGGATAATAAAAACCATTTTTCAGCCAGCCCTGCAACTTTTTGTTGTTGATTTCGGTACAAATTCTCATAAAAATTGTATTCTTTAAGAAAAGCTTCCTCATCCGGTTTGCCTTTATACCGGTTTACAATCAAGACATTCAACAAAGAATCAAAGTGCTTTATGGAGGCAGCAAGACCTACATTATAATAGAGTGTTCTTTTAGTGGTGATTTGTGGTACATTTTGCCCTATAGAGACAAGTGGAAAAATGAGCAAAAAGAATAGTGTTCTCAATTTCATAGGATTCAAAAATTAATTTCGGATGGGGTGCAGCAAATATAAGGTGCTGTTTTTAGTAATTATTGGTGTTTGGTTAAAAGTTCGATTTTAGTTCAACAATAATTCAACCTATTGGCTTTTATTTATCGCTAAAAACTTACCTTTGCAGCCAATTTAAAAAACACAACAACTCTTTCTATATGTCGGGTCAACTTAAAGAGGTTCGCAACCGGATCAAATCTGTTACTTCAACTCAGCAAATCACCAAAGCAATGAAAATGGTGAGTGCTGCAAAACTACGCCGCGCACAGGATGCTATTACCCAAATGGCTCCTTATTCCCGCAAATTACAGGAAATGTTGAGCAATATCGTGAGCAGTGCTTCCGGCGATATGGAATTGCCTTTGGCTGCTGAAAGACCGGCTGAACGCGTTTTATTGATTCCGATTACCAGTGACAGAGGATTGTGTGGCGCCTATAACGCTAACGTAATAAAAGTTGCACGCACTACGATTGCTGAAAAATATCCTAATGCAGAAATTACAATTTTGCCTTTGGGTAAAAAAGGCTATGACTTTTTTACTAAAAATAATTACAACGTAATCGATAATTACTGGGCTGTTTTTCAAAATCTTTCTTTTGAAAATGTTCGCGAAGCAGCAATCTATGCACAGCAGGCCTTTCTTGAAAAGAAATATGATCGTGTAGAAATCGTTTACAGCCAGTTCCGCAACGCTGCCGTTCAAAACTTTGTAAGCGAACCATATCTGCCAATTCCAAAAGTAATAAACGAAGCCGGCGCCAATAATGCTGATTTCATTTACGAACCTTCAAAGGAAGTTTTGGTGGAAGAATTGATGCCTAAAATATTAAATACACAGGTTTTCAAAGCTATTCTGGACGCAAATGCATCTGAACACGGAGCCCGTATGACTGCAATGGACAAAGCGAGTGAGAATGCAAACGAACTTCTGCGTTCATTGAAAATCAGCTACAACCGTGCACGTCAGGCAGCCATTACTACCGAGCTTACAGAGATTGTAAGTGGTGCAGCTGCATTGCAAGGCTAATAAATTTTTAATCCCGTTTTAAAAAAGCACATTACAAATTCTGTAGTGTGCTTTTTTTGTTTTTCAAAACTATTTTGGTTCGATAAAAACTTTTTTTATTTACTAACCGCAATCTTATTAAATTCGGGTCTCGTATGTTAACCCAAACAATACTATTTATGATTTCTAAAGATCTAATTAAAAAAGCTTCAAAAACTTCGCTGCTATTCGCTATGGCGTGTAGTATGTTTCTATCCTGTAAAAAAGAAGATGTTCCTGTAATTGAACCAAAGCCAGACGTTGTTTTCTATGGTTTAAAAGAAAATAACAGAATTGTCCGGTATAATGCAAAAAATACAGGAACTGCAGAAGCCACACTTTTCATTACCGGGATTGCTACTGGTGAAAACCTGTTAAGTATCGACTTCAGGCCAGCAACCGGTCAGCTTTATGCCTTGAGTTCGAGCAGCATGTTGTATATCATTGATTTGAATAGTGGCGTTGCAACTCCATTAAGCACAACCCCATTCAGCCCGGCTATAGACGGATCTGTTGCAAGTATTGATTTCAACCCTACTGTTGACAGGATTCGCCTGGTAACTAATGTCGGACAAAACCTGAGACTAAATCCCGAAACGGGAGCTGTTGTTTCAACAGACGGTAATATCAATGGCGGAACCAGTCCTGCGATTGCATCTATTGCATATTCAAATAGTTTTTCCGGTACCACAGGAACTGAACTGTTTGATATTGATATGACTTCAAGAAAACTATACAAACAAACTTCTCCAAACGAAGGCGTTTTGTCCCTGGTTGGTACAATTAATGTAAATTTCACCGGAAGAGTTGGATTCGACATTAACAATGATAATACTGCTTTTTACGCAATGTTTAACGTTGCAGGTATTTCTAAATTATACAAAATAAACTATGCAACCGCTGCAAATACTTTTATAGGCGATTTTGCTGAAAGTCTGATTGATATTGCCATCCCAACTCCACCAGTTGCTTATGCAATCAGCGAGACTGGGAAATTGCAAATTTTCAATCCAGGTTTATCAAACAGTGTGATTGAAAAAACAATTACCGGTATTGGAACAGGTGAAAATTTGATGGGCATTGATTTTCGTCCTGCAAAAAATCAATTATACGGAATTACTATGGATGCAACCGGAATGTCAAAATTATATACACTTAATTTAGGCACCGGTGCTGCAACGGCTATAGGTTCAGGTTTTATGGTTGACCCGATGGCAACTTCATATGGTTTTGATTTTAACCCTACTGTAGACAGA
>DLGS01000434.1 GCA_002482815.1 Bacteroidetes bacterium UBA7688 | reverse complement strand
CATAAATGGCCAGCGCAAAGCCTGATGCTACGATTGGTCCCATCAGCGGAGATATCAACATCGCTCCAATAATAACTGCCGTGGAATTTACATTCAGTCCTACAGACGCCACAATGATTGCGCAGGCCAATATCCACAAATTAGCACCTGAAAACGAAATGTTTGCAGTGACATTTTCTAAGGTTTTGTTTTTGTCATCTTCACCTGTATGGAGGTTGAACAGTTTAATCCAGAATCTCAGCATCATCAAATTTACAAAATTCCTGTTTGATTTGCCCAGAAATGACACTGGTACATACCAGAATCTACGGACATCATTCTGTTACTGTTTTCAAAAAGATTCTCTTGTGTAACAACTGTTACCGTTGCACCAAAGTCGCGCAGATACTTTTGTGTCTCAATAGAGAAAACACTATGAATCGAATTCAAATTATGTTCACTGCTTTGACATTTGGGCTTTCAGCTATCAGTCATGCACAAGAGCAGGTGATGGTATCGCAGGATGAAGTGCTGCAAAAAATTGCACGCAGCAATCTCCGGCTAAAGGTGAGTGAGAAAGATTTTGAATCTGCAAGAGCCGATTATCGACAATCGAATGCACTCTACCTGCCGGCCATCAATGCATCGCATACCGCACTTACCACAACAAATCCGTTGATGGCCTTTGGCTCAAAACTGAATCAGGAGCGACTTACAGCTGCTGATTTTAATCCGGNNATCCGGCTTTATTAAACAATCCGGTCAAAACAAACAACTACGCCACCCGGTTGGAAATTCTGCAGCCTCTCATTAATATAGACGGTTTGATGGAAAGGCAGGCTGCAAAAGCAAGAATGATGGCGACAGAATTGCAAGCCGGCCGGACAAAAGAATATCTGCAGCTGCAGGGGTATAAAGCTTTTATGCAATTGCAATTGGCCTATAAAGCTGTGGATGTTTTGAAAAAGGCCAGCGAAACCGGACAGGACAACCTGCGGATTGTACAACAATACTATAAGCAGGGCATCCTGCAGAAAACTGACTTACTGGCGGTAGAAGTCAGGGTGAATGAAATAGCCAACCAATTGCAATATGCAAAAAGTAATGTCCGGAATGCATCCGATTATCTTTCCTTTTTAATGGAAGGTTCCATTGAGGACAAAATATACAGACCTGACCGGGAGTTGACCAGAAAAGCGGACGAAGCCCTGACAGAATTATCCTTTACAGGGAACCGGAAAGATATTATGGCGATGGATAAAGCTTCAGAGGCCTATATGAAACTGTTTCGTTCCAGCAGGATGAAATTCCTGCCACGCCTCAATGCATTCGGCAGTTATGAACTATATGATACCCGGTTGTTTAATATGGGTGCAAAAGGTTACACCCTGGGTGCACAGCTGAGCTGGAGCCTTTTTGATGGTTATAAGTCAATCGGTAAAATGGAAAAAGCTAAGGCCGATTATCAGAAAGCCAATGCTGAAGCGGAAGAATACAAAGCACAAAGCAAGCTGGAATGGAATCAGACCAAGCGCCAATTACAAGACGCGCAAAATAAAGTGGAACTCACCGCCCTGGCATTTGAACAATCAGAAGAAGCTTACCGAATCCGCCAAAACAGATTTGCACAGGGGCTGGAAAAAACGAATGAATTATTGATGGCAGAATCTCAGATGCTGCAAAAAAAAATGGAGCATTTTCAAGCTGTTTTCGAATACAATTTCACACAAAAACATTTACAATTCTTAACTAAATAAACATGAAAAAACTAATCATACCCATTGCGATTTTCGCAGCAGTACTGCTGAACGAATCTTGCGGAACAGACAAAAAAGCACCCCAGGTCAGCGAAACGCCTGTATCGGTGCAACTCAGCGAAGCTCATCAAAACATGAACAGTCAGTATGTGACAGCAAGTGGCAAGGTAGAAGCCGAGAACAGTGCCAACCTTAGCACCCGGATGATGGGCTATGTAACTAAGGTGAGTGTAAAAGTGGGTGATAAAGTAAATGCGGGGCAACTTTTGCTGAGCATCAACAACGCTGACCTGCTGGCCAAAAAAGCACAGGTAGATGCATCCATTCTGCAGGCATCAGCTGCTTACAACAATGCAAAAAAAGATTATGACCGTTTCGTGAATCTTTTCGCGCAACAAAGTGCCTCACAAAAAGAACTGGATGATATGACTGCTCGTTTCGAAATGGCAAAAGCAGCGCTGGAAGGGGCAAGGCAAATGAAGAATGAAGTGATGGCGCAGTTTTCCTATGCCAATATTACCGCTCCGTTTTCGGGAGTGGTGACGAATACTTTTGTAAAGGAAGGAGATATGGCCAACCCGGGTATGCCACTAATAAGCATTGAAGGTGCTTCAAAATTACAGGTGATGGCTATGGTATCTGAAAGTGATATCTCCGGCATTAAAACCGGCATGGGAGTAAGCGTGATGGTCAAATCCCTGGACAAGACATATAAAGGAACGGTAATAGAAGCGAGCCAATCTGCAAAAAATACAGGCGGGCAATATCTTGTAAAAATCGGAATGGAACAAACAGTTGGTGTGCTGTCCGGAATGTTTGTCAATGTCCAGTTTCCTATACCCTCTGCCGGAAAGGCGAGCAATCAGGAATCTGTTTTACTTGTACCCGAAACAGCCCTTGTTCGTCAGGGGCAGCTGGTGGGTGTTTATACAGTTGGCAGCAACAAAGAAGCGATATTGAGATGGTTGCGGACAGGTAGCAAATACGGTGACCAGGTAGAGGTTCTGTCAGGCTTGTCGGCAGATGAATCTTACATCCTTTCTGCAAATGGCAAGTTGTACAATGGTGCAAAAATTTCATTTTAATTCTCAACTCATGCGCAAGGGATAGCAGTGGATATCCTTCCGGCTTTTTGGCCGGAAGATAGAAACGAATAGCCCGGCCCCCTGCAGCTCAGCTTTGCAGTCTGGCGGGGTGCGCCCCAATCAAAAAAATACTATAAAATGCAAGAAGGTTTATCCGGCAAAATTGCCAAGATTTTTATTAACTCGAAGCTCACTATCCTGATGATGGTGGCGCTTATGATTATTGGTGTGTACAGTTCTTTTCTGATACCCAGAGAAGAGGAACCCCAGATTAATGTACCCATGGCGGATATTATGGTGGGATATCCCGGTGCCAGTCCATCGGAGGTGGAGAGCCGTGTGGTGAAGCCACTGGAAAAAATAATTTCGAATATAAAGGGTGTGGAACACGTGCACAGCCAGGCCATGAACGGCCAGGCGATGTTGATTGTCCAGTTTTTGGTGGGACAGGATGTAGAGCGGTCTTATGTGAAATTGTATGATGAACTGAAGAAAAATGAAAACCTCTTTCCGAAGGGTGTTTATCCTCCCGTTGTTAAAACCCGCTCAATTGATGATGTGCCTATGCTGGGCCTGACCTTGTGGAGCGAGAAATATGATGACTATCAATTAAAGCAGATTGCAGAAGAGCTCACCAGCGAAATTGAAAAGATAAAAGATGTATCGACAACAAAAGAGATCGGTGGTCGTAACCGTCAGCTGAAAGTAGTACTGGATAAGGATAAGATGGCTGAAAACGGAATCGATGCACTCGGGGTTATGCAGATGATTCAGGCCGGGAACGGTAGCAGCCAGTCCGGAAGTTTTGTGCAACACGATGAAGAATTTCTGATAACAACCGGACAATTTCTCTCCACAACAGAAGATGTGCAGAATCTGGTTGTGGGAGTGAATAAAAATATGCCGGTCTATCTGAAGCAGATTGCACGCATTGAAGATGGACCGTCCTCTCCGAAAAGTTATGTGTCGTTTGGATATGGGAAAACAAATCAGCAATATGCAAAAAACAAATCAGAATACCCTGCTGTGACAATTTCGGTTGCAAAGGTGAAAGGTGCCGATGCGATGAAGATTTCCGAAAAAATACTTGAAAAAGTTGAGCATCTCAAGCAAACAATCGTGCCCAATGAAGTGCATGTAGAAGTGACGCGCAATTATGGGGAGACAGCTTCGCACAAAGTGGGAGAACTGCTGATGCACCTGGGCGTGGCTATTATTGCAGTGACCATTCTGGTGATGCTGGCTATGGGATGGAGAGGCGGACTGGTTGTCTTCTTCTCCGTGCCACTCACCTTTGCACTGACCCTGTTTGCTTATTACCTGCTGGGTTATACCCTTAACCGAATCACCCTGTTTGCGCTTGTATTTGTAGTCGGGATAGTGGTGGATGACAGTATCATTATTGCAGAAAATATGCACCGGCATTTCAAAATGAAACGACTGCCATTTATGCAGGCAGCCATCTATGCGATTAATGAAGTGGGGAACCCGACCATCCTGGCAACATTTACTGTTATTGCAGCGATTTTGCCCATGGCCTTTGTGTCGGGAATGATGGGGCCCTATATGAGTCCGATGCCAATCGGCGCTTCCATAGCGATGCTGCTGTCTTTATTTGTTGCCTTAACGGTTACGCCTTACCTGGGATATCATCTGCTCAAAGAAAAAGACACCCAAAAGCACAAAGAAGAACAAGGGCTGGAAACGAGTTTTATTTACAGAATATACAGTAAAATTGAAAAACCCTTTCTTGAAAGCGGAAAGAAAAGAAATGTGCTGTTTGCCGTAACCATCCTGCTGTTGCTGGGTTCTATGGGAATGTTCTTTACCAAATCAGTGGTGGTAAAAATGTTACCTTTTGATAATAAGAATGAATTTCAGGTAGTGATTGATATGCCGGAAGGAGCAACACTGGAAAGGAC
>DLGS01000322.1 GCA_002482815.1 Bacteroidetes bacterium UBA7688 | reverse complement strand
TTTTACTCCGACTATAATGCAGAAGACGAAAGACTGGTAAAAAGTGATCAGCCCCGGATGAAGTCGAAGGCTGAACGCAGCACAATATTCCGTTTTCGCTACACCCTTTTTTAGTAAAGTTGCTGATAGCCGTCCTTGCAATTCAGGCAAGCTAAGAAGCTACATTCAATGAAATTGTAAAAGTACTGCCGGTTCCAAATTCACTCTCAAAAGTTATTGCTCCACCCTGAGCTTCTATAAATTCTTTGCAAATTGCCAAACCCAGGCCTGTGCCATCTTCCTGCGTACCAGGCACACGAAAATATTTATCGAAAATCCTTTCTTTATACTGTTTATCAATACCCGGGCCTAGATCCCTCACCGAAAATTTAAAACTATTACCCTGGCTAAATGCACTCACATAAATAACCGTATTACTGTAAGAATATCTTATTGCATTCGAAATCAGATTAGTCAATACCCAAATCGTTTTTTCTGAATCCGCTATTATTTTGGGTGCATCCTCCTCAATACTCACCTGTAGACTAATCATCTTTTGAGATGCCTGTGTTTGAGTTGCATGAATAGCCGATTTCACAATTTCAGTAGAATCTACCGGCATAAGCGAAATTTGAATTTTTCCGCTTTCCACCTGCGTCAACTTGAGCAATTCACCTGTAAATTTCAACAACCTGTTGGCATCGTCATTAATGCTCTCCACAAGTTTTAATTGCTCAACATTTAAGATGCCCACCTGTGTATTTTTCAGCAATTGCAAACTCATTTTCATTGAAGAAATCGGTGTCTTAAACTCATGAGAAACGGTTGCGATAAAATTTGTTTTGGCGAAATCAAGTTCCTTATATTCAGTTACGTTCCGGAGAATTACAACATGACCAATCAGCATTGGTGATTTTTCTCCGGTGGGGACTATTGAAATATTAAGAACCTCTTTCTCAAAATAACTCTCTTTATTATTTGCAAAGATTTTCAGCTGCTTTGATTTGTCTTCATTGCTATTAGGGCCAAATTGCTGAATCAGTAATCGCAGTAAATCATTATTAATAGCAAGATAAGTTGCCGATTTTCCAATAATTTCCTTCTGCGGCAACCCAATGATTTTTGTTGCAATTTCATTGACAAACAGTATTTTCAATTTTTCATCAAATCCAATTACAGGATCATTCATATTATTAATCAAAGCCTCAATACGCTTCTTTTCCATCATCAAACTGGCCAATGAACTATTATCATATTCTTCCAGCTTTTCGGCCATAATATTAAACGAAGCAGCCAGCTCAGTGAACTCGCCTTTATTATCAAACCTTACTCTTTCAGAGTATTTCCGTGCGGCAATCTGTTTTATACTTTCCGATAATTCTTTTATTGGATTAGCAATACTGGCAGGCAAGTTAACCAGTAATATCAAGGCAAAAAGAAAACACAACACACCAGTAATGGCTATCCAATAAGTGCCCGTTTGTGCAGTCTGCTTAGCAAGATTACTTTTTCGCTGGATAGCCTGCATATTCATTTCCATTATGCGGAAAATATCTGACTTCATTAGTGGAATTAAAGTGCTATCGTAAGATTCTTTGTATTTATCGAAATGAGTTCTTAAATCTTTTGTTGCTTCTTCTTCCCCAGCTTCCGTTATTGTTACTTCCTGTTTTTTAAGGTTTGTTTCAAATTTTTCGACAGACCTTTTTCCAGCTGTTTCAAAAGATTCCAGCATACCATGTGTATACTCTAAAGTATTGTAATTCGCCGATAAAATATTTTCCGTATCAGACTTTAAGACATTTATATAGATAGAGCTTACTACGCCGAAAAGAATGATTAAAAGAAAAAGCAAACCAATCCCTAAAGTCAATTTTGTTTTTATTTTCATCAGGATAAAATTACAAGGTCAATATTATTGGTAGACAATTTTTTCAGCAATTCATTAAAAACATTCGTAGAAAGAATAATTTTAAAAAGGTTCAAATGGGGTTTACCAACACAGATTGTTGTAATACCTTTTTCTTCTGCCTGCTCAATAATTGTTTTTGCAATTGCCGCACTTTGTATTTTTATAACTTCTGCATGTAATTCAGTTGCCAGTTTAAAATTATTAATTAGATGCCGTTGTTTGTCCAATGCAATCCTGTCGGCACTTTCATCAGGAGTTTGTACATAAAGTACAAACCACTTACTGTTGTAGTAGTTTGCCAGCCTTGCTGTCTTTCGGATAACTGTTCTGGCTGTTTTATCATTACTGCTGATACAAGCCAGAAAGCGCTCATGCTTAATTGATATGTCTTTACTGACTTCAGATTCTACTTTTCGTTCTACCTGAGAAGCAACTTCCTTTAAGGCCAGTTCCCGCAATTGCAGAATATGTTCGGATTTGAAAAAGTTTTGCAATGCAGATTCAATCTTGTCTGCTTTATAAATCTTACCTTCCTTTAGCCTTGAAATTAACTCATCAGCGGTAAGGTCAATATTGACAACCTCGTCAGCTTGCGCCAATACACTGTCAGGAATCCTTTCTCTGACCTCAATTCCGGTTATCAGTTTCACTTCATCATTCAGACTTTCAATATGCTGAATATTAATTGCAGAGATAACATTTATACCGGCCTCCAATATTTCCAAAACATCTTGCCAGCGTTTCTCATTTTTACTGCCTTCAATATTAGTATGTGCCAATTCATCAATGATCACAACTTCCGGCCTGAGATTAATAACTGCCTGAACATCCAGTTCATCCAGTTCTTTTCCTTTATAAAATAATTGCCTGCGCGGGATTATTGAAAGTCCTTCTAAAAGTGCTTGAGTTTCTGTGCGGTTATGTGTTTCGATATAACCAATCTTTACATCAATTCCACTTTTTTGCAGTGAATGGGCCTCCTGCAACATTCTATAGCTTTTCCCTACTCCGGCACTCATGCCGATGTAAATTTTCAGCTTCCCCCTCCTTGACTTTTTTATCATATCAAGAAAGTGCTGAACAGACTTATCTTTTTCTTCGGCTTCAGACATTTTTTATTCTCTTTGAAGGATTACATTTTGCGGTGGGGCAACTATCAATGGAGATTTTTCAATGGTGAGATTGCTATAATCCAAACCAAACTCCCGCTCATCCGGTAAACTTAATTTTTTTAGAAAGAAATAAATCTTCAACAGCCATCCATTACTGAAAGACAGTTCATTTTCAAATGACAAAAAGCGTTGCATGATAACAAAGCGAAAGTCTCCGCTGATGTTATGATTGTCAAGCGATGTATAACGACTTTGTATATTCACTTCCTTGTTTTTCACCATTTCATCAACTACTTTTCTAAATAATATATTGATTTTGGGATCAACCCTGAAACCCAATTTAAATGTGACCCTCACCACTTCTTCAGGCTCCAGAATCTCAACACTGTAAGCCATTTTAAAAGGCTCGTCTACAACATCAATATGCACAAACCAATAAATATCTGCTCTTTTGGGTTGCCTGTACAGAATAGACTGAATTATACGCTCTTCAATTTTTTTGTTATTGTTGGAGGAGCTTAAATACACCAGATTTGTTGCATACTTCGGAACAGCAGTATCATTACTTAATTCCTTGAGTATTGGCAAATAGTTTTCCAGAACAACCATCTTTTGCAGACGTTCTTTAATTTCTGTAGCCCTGTGCCAGATATACATCAAAAGAAAAATCAAAATACCCAGCGAAAGTGTTACCCATCCACCGTGCATAAATTTCTTCAGGTTGGCTACTAAAAAGGAACCCTCAATGCTCAAAAAGACAAGTAGAAAGATGCCAATTGTAACCCTGCTCACCTTTCGGGTATAAAGATAAAAGCTCAACAAAATTGTAGTCATCAGCATGGTAAGTGTAACTGACAGACCAAAAGCAGCTTCCATATTTTTAGATTCTTTAAAAAACAGCACTACAGCAATGCAGCCTAACATCAGTAACCAGTTGATTACCGGAATGTATAATTGACCTTTGACATCAGAAGGGAAAACAACACGCAGTTTTGGCCAGAGGTTCAGGCGGATTGCTTCGGCAACCAAAGTAAAGGAACCGCTGATTAAGGCCTGGCTGGCTATAATGGTGGCGAAAGTAGCAATTCCAATTGCAGGCAATAAAAACCAATCCGGCACAAGCCCAAAGAAAGGTGTAACCCCCCCTAGTTTACTTCCAAGATGCTCCATCAACCAAGCGCCTTGCCCCAGGTAACAAAGCACCAGACAAATCTTCACGTACAACCAGCTAATCTGAATGTTTCTTCTACCGCAATGACCAAGATCGGAATAAAGTGCCTCAGCGCCTGTGGTACATAAAAACACCCCGCCTAAAAGCCAGAATCCACCGGGATGCTCTGATAACATTTTATAAGCGTAATAAGGATTTAGTGCTTTGAAGATATAAAGATGATCTATTAATTCCCCGATACC
Organism: Bacteroidetes bacterium UBA7688; assembly: GCA_002482815.1. Lineage (GTDB taxonomy): Bacteria > Bacteroidota > Bacteroidia > Chitinophagales > Chitinophagaceae > Rurimicrobium. The sequence continues at coordinate 9,033 of DLGS01000322.1, read as the reverse complement.
CAGTAATGCAATCATTGTAAACCAAATCATCATTATCGGCCCAAACATTTTCCCCAAAAAATCAGTGCCTTTACTTTGCAAAACAAAAAGTAAAATGATAATACCAATGACGATTGGTATTACGGGCAATTGCGGAAACCTGGGCAATAACCCTTCAATTGCAGAAGAGACGGATATGGGGGGAGTAATGATACTATCTGCCAGCAGAAAACTTCCACCAACGATAGCAGGAATTAACAACCATTTACGATACCTTCTTATTAATGTATATAATGAAAAGATTCCCCCCTCTCCTTTGTTATCCGCCCTTAATGTGATGAAAACATATTTTACCGTGGTCTGAAAAAATAAAGTCCAGAATATCGCCGAAACCCCGCCCAGGGCAAGGAGTTCGGTAATAACCTGATCACCTATAACTGCTGTATAGGTATACAATGGCGATGTACCAATATCTCCAAATACAATTCCTATAGAAACCAGAAATCCGGCAAAAGTGAGCTTCTGTAAATTTAAATTTTTCATTTTGTAAAAATAGAAACAACCCGACACTTATGTAAATGTTGTCAGGTTGTTTCTTAATAAACTTACAATCGGAATAACATAGCCAATACAAGCCTGCTTTCAGATTTCACTAAATCAGGTCGCCAGTTAGGATCCAAAGCTGTAGTGGAATAACCGGTTTGTGATGTTACACCACCGGCACCTGCAAAATAAGGTACGTTAGCATTTCTATACACAAATTCGGCTCTGAAAGTAATGCTTTGATTTGGCATAAAATCCAGATTTGTAGAACAGTCCCAACCACTGAATTTATCTCCGGGATTAGCACTGAAAGGAAACATACCTTCAGTTGTTGTAGGATTTGTGGGATTAGGTAATGGGCTTGCCTGACCTGTTGGGTAAAGCACCAGATACCTTCCCGGATTAGTCATAATACCTCCGCCAACTGTCCATGCCAGCTTATTCTTTGCAAACCAGATTCTGTTATAGAACATGGCACTGGCAAAATATTGCGCAGGACCCTGAGCGGAATCTCCGTTCTTAAAGCCGTTCACGCCTCCTCCTTTTTCAAAACCAAAATCACCGGTAAGAGAGAAGGCCATTTTACTGATTCCTTTAGAATTTGGTCTGTTGTAATATCGAACCAACAAGCTGTTGTCTGAATGGAACCTTTTCCTTTGTGGAATACCTGCAGCATCCGTTCCGTAATAATCGTTTGTCAATAATTTCACATTGCTGTTAGGCATCCAGGTTATGTTGCCGCCAACACCTGGCATACTATTAAACCGACCATAGCTCTGCCAACCATTAATCAACCAACCTTCAATTTTTAAATGCTTTGTAGGATGAACCTGAAGACGTACTCCATTAAAAAACCAAGGTGTATTATCAGAGGTAAACGAAGCCTGGTATTCCCAGTTTTCAGGTTGGTAGTACGAATTGAGGCCAACGTAAGACATAAACATCCCTGCGTCTATATTAATGCCATACCACTTGTTGATATGATAACCTGCATAAGCCTCACTTAAATAACGGTAAACATTTGCTAACTGGTATTGGCCACGATAGGGGCTATAGTCATTTCGGGGTACAACAATAGACCGGGTTCCGAACTGCGTCATAAATCTTGCTCGGGCACCTTTGTAATTTAAGTCTCCACCAAAATGTAAAGCTGAAAGCTGAATTTCATTATTTCTTGCCAAGGCTGTAGAACCAACTACCGTATTATCATTTGGGTTATTAAATGAATGGGTGTAGTTTACATCAATAAGGATGCTAGGTGTAAAGTAGGGCACATTCTTAAAAACGGAAGAATCTCTTCTGTCGCTCCCGTTTTGCCAGCTCATATCAATTCCTTCAAAGGCTTCACCTTTCTGCTGTGCAAATAAATTAGTGCTTAGAGACACACCGAATAGCGCTAGCCCGGCTATTTGTTTGGTAACTTTTTTCATCATTTTTGTTTTTATATTTTGTTTAATTTTTTGAAATACTATCTAATGCGATGTTAAGTCTGAGGACATTAATCTTGTCAGGTCCAAACAACGGTTTTCCGTTTTGTTGTTCAATTAATTTCAATAAAAGTGTTTCGTCTATTTTACGAATTGCCGATATCCTCTTGATTTGAATTTTTGCCGCCTCTACAGAAATGTGCGGATCAAGACCGCTGCCACTTGCAGTTATCAAATCTACCGGTATAGAGCTTTTATTTACTTCCGGATTATGGGCCAAAAAAGTGTCAATCCTTGCCTGCACAGATGCCAGGTACTCAGGGTTGTTAGGGCCTTTGTTACTGCCTCCTGAACCTGCAGCATTATAAGCGACAGCCGAAGGTCTGGAGTAAAAATATTTATCCTCTGTGAAGGATTGTCCGATATTACTGTAAAAAGTCTTGCCGTTCTGCGACAATTCAAAACCCTTTCCCTTATTGGGTGCCATCTTGGCAAACCCAAGAACAATCAGCGTGTACATGCCCACACAAAGAAGGGCGACAACAAAAGTGAGTCTGAATGCGATTAAAATATTTGCTTTCATTTTTGTATTTAGATAAAAATTGAGACAATCAGGTCGATTAATTTAATTCCAATAAATGGAACAATCACACCGCCTAATCCATAAATAAATAGATTTCTGCGTAATAATGCACTGGCCCCAATAGGTTTATAGGTAACTCCTTTCAATGCCAACGGTATGAGCATTGGAATAATAATGGCATTAAAGATTACGGCTGATAAAATAGCACTTTCCGGGCTGGATAAATGCATTACATTAAGCGCCTGCAAGGATGGGATAGCCAGGATAAACAATGCCGGTATAATGGCAAAATATTTAGCCACATCATTGGCAATACTAAATGTAGTCAGCGTTCCTCTTGTCATCAGTAATTGTTTTCCAATTTCTACCACCTCAATCAGTTTTGTCGGGTCATTATCCAGGTCAACCATATTGCCGGCTTCTTTCGCCGCTTGCGTTCCGCTGTTCATTGCTACACCTACATCAGCCTGAGCAAGTGCGGGAGCATCATTTGTACCATCACCCATCATTGCCACAAGGCGACCTTCGCTCTGTTCCTTTTTGATGTAGTTCATCTTATCTTCAGGTTTTGCTTCAGCAATGAAATCATCTACTCCTGCCTTTTCTGCAATGAATTTTGCTGTTAAAGGATTATCGCCGGTAACCATTACTGTTTTAATACCCATTTTTCTCAGGCGTTCAAAACGTTCTTTTATAGCGGGCTTTATGATGTCCTGTAATTCAATAACCCCTATTACTTCTTCGTTTTCTGAAACGACCAATGGAGTACCACCCTTACTGGAAATCATCTTCACCTGATCTGCTATGTAAACAGGAAAAATATTGCCTTCCTTTGCTATGATGTTTTTAATAGCATCTGCCGCTCCTTTTCTTATTCTTAAGCCTTCAAAATCAACACCAGAACTTCTGGTTTCTGCAGTAAATTTTATAAATCTCGGATTGCTCATATTGTAGCTCAGGGGATTAATTCCGGCCAGTTCAATAATTGACTTCCCCTCGGGTGTTTCATCACTCATTGAACTCAACACTGCACATTTTTTGAAATGATTTTCTTCAATTCCAATTGCCGTATAAAAGTGCGTTGCTTTCCGGTTGCCAATCGTAATCGTGCCGGTTTTGTCGAGCAGCAATACATCAATATCACCTGCAGTTTCGACAGCCTTACCACTTTTTGTGATTACATTTGCCCTCAATGCCCTGTCCATTCCGGCAATGCCGATTGCAGACAATAAACCACCAATTGTTGTAGGAATCAGACAAACGAAGAGGGAGATAAATGCGGCAATGGTAATAGGGGCATTAGCATAATCAGCCAAAGGCTTCAGCGTTATCGTTACTATGATAAATACCAAAGTAAAACCTGCCAATAATATGGTTAAAGCAATTTCATTGGGGGTTTTCTGACGGCTTGCTCCTTCTACCAATGCAATCATTTTATCCAGAAAACTCTCACCGGGTTCTGTGCTTACTTTTACTTTTATTTTATCAGAAAGCACTTTTGTACCACCAGTTACGGAGCTTTTGTCGCCGCCGGATTCTCTGATTACCGGAGCACTTTCACCGGTTATAGCACTTTCGTCAATTGTAGCCAAACCTTCAATAATCTCTCCATCAGTTGGGATAATGTCTCCGGCCTCACAAACAAAAATATCTCCTTTTCTCAGTTGGGAGGAGGAAACAATTTTCATTTGCCCCATATATACTTCTCCGATTGTTTGAATCAGTTTTGCAGGTGTATCTTCTCTGGTTTTTCTTAAACTGTCAGCTTGCGCCTTTCCTCTTGCCTCGGCTATAGCTTCTGCAAAATTGGCGAACAATAGTGTCAATAATAACACGATGAAAACAGTGAAATTATAGCCAAAGCTTCCCTGTGTTTGTTCGCCGGTTAAAATCCAAAGGCAAACAAAAAACATAATGGCAGTTCCTATCTCCACAGTGAACATTATCGGATTCCGGAACATCAATTTGGGATTGAGCTTAACAAAGGATTGCCTCAAAGCCTGTTGTATTAAATCCCTTTGAAACAATGTAGTATTATTCGATTTCATTATTAAAATATCTTGATTAAAAAATGTAGAAATAATCAGAAAGAGAAGTAGTCGGCAATCGGACCAAGCGTAAGTGCAGGAAAAAATGACAATGCTGCAACCAATGCAATAACCGCAAACACCATCAATCCAAAAGTGCCGGTGTCCGTTTTAAGTGTTCCACTTCCTTTCGGAATATATTTTTTCGATGCCAGAGAACCCGCAATTGCTACAGGGCCAATGATGGGTAGAAATCTGGAGAGAATTAAAACTACTGCTGTAGAAATATTCCACCAGGGCGTATTGTCACCAAGCCCTTCAAAACCACTGCCATTATTGGCTGCAGAAGAAGTAAACTCATACAGCATCTCTGACAAACCGTGTGCTCCGGTATTGTTTAATGTAACTGCCGTTAAATCTGGCAGAGCCGCAGAAAGAGATGTGCCTACCAGTATCAGAAACGGATGAAGCAATGCAATAATCATGGCAATTTTCATTTCACGGGCCTCAATCTTTTTTCCCATAAACTCCGGTGTTCTGCCCACCATTAATCCACTGATAAACACAGCAAGAATTATGAAGACAAAGAAATTGAGAATACCCACACCACAACCGCCATAGAAACAATTGGTCATCATAGCAAGCATCTGATTCATTCCCGAAAGGGGCATATAACTATCATGCATCGAATTGACAGAACCGGTTGAAATAACGGTTGTGGCAATACTCCAGAATGCTGAAGCGGCTGAACCAAAGCGAACTTCTTTCCCTTCCATCGCACCCAGAGCATTATCAATTCCCATTTTCAGTAACTGCGGATTTCCGTTCATTTCAAGCAGAACAGTGGGAATAACCAGTGCAAGGAAACCAATGGTCATCACGCCAAAAATCATCCAGGCTAATTTTCTCTTTTTAAGAAAATACCCTAAAGCAAAAACCATCGCAAAAGGAATCAATAATTGACTGACCATCTCTACCATATTGGTCATATAATTTGGATTTTCGAACGGATGTGCTGAATTGGCTCCAAAAAAACCGCCACCGTTAGTACCCAGATGTTTGATGGGTACAAATGCAGCAACAGGACCGGTAGAAATCTGAGTAGTATCTCCTTGTAAAGAAACCATTTGATTTTTGCCTTCAAATGTCATCGGCATACCATTCGCTAAAAGGATGACTGCAATAACAATGGAAATAGGAAGTAATATCCTTGTGATGGATTTTACAAATGAGTTATAATAATTGCCGAGTGTTGAAAATGACCCTTTTCTCAGAGCAAAAAATACGGTTACCGCTGCGGCCATACCTACTGCTGCTGTTACAAACTGCAGAAACATCAGGTATAATTGTCCCAGATAACTTACGCCCGACTCACCTGAATAGTGTTGCAGATTACAGTTAACCAAAAAAGAAATGGTCGTGTTAAAAGCAAGGTGAGCGGATTGGCTTGGGTTATGATCAGGATTGAGGGGCAACCATCCCTGATTCATAAAAATAAACATACCCAAAATAAACCATACCAGATTAATCGTCAGCAATGCAAACATCTGTTGCTGCCAGCTTTGCTCTTTGGATGAATCAATACCACTTACTTTAAATATAATGCGGTCAATTGGGTTGAGTAGTTTGTCTAAAAAGACGGGTTCATTATTATACACCTTTGCCATATACTTTCCTAAAGGAACAGCAACGACTAACGTTATAATAAACATCATTAAGGGGCCAAGTAATTCAGTTGTCATCAAATTAAAATTTTTCGGGTTTTAGCAATACGTAACTGATGTAGCCAAACATTGCAATTGAAATAATAAATAATAGCGTCATTTTTTCGGGTTTAAATCTTTTCGAAGAAGTGTATCGATTTATACAACAATAAAAACAGGGCAAGGCCTGAAATAAGAAGAACTGGAGTAAGCATAAAACATTAATTATTGAAAAGATTGTATAAAATTCCGGCAACAACTATAGCGCCATAAAAAACCTGAATGATGTGCCAGGGCTGCAACTTAATTTTCATAATACCGACAATTTTAAGTTCCTGAACAGTAAATCTGACTGTAATACTCCTTTTGTAAGGTCTGTGGAAAGTAGTTGCTGATTTTGAAATGATGGAACTCCATAAAACTTGAAACAGAGTAAACAAACACATTAGAAACTGCGCATTTCATTTCGGCAGACCCTCTGCTTAAAAGCTCTTCAGCGATAGTAAAACATCTTTTCGCTCTTGCTATATTTCCGGATAGCAGAAATTTCTCGGTAATATTTACCAGTCTCTGCATTTTCCTGAAAGTATTCTGCTTTGATTTATCTTTCATTTTGAAACCTTTGTTGATTTGCCATAACTACTGCAATTGGTGTTCCACAACACACCAAAATGACGGAAATGCTCTACTGGTCAACATCTTAGAAAACGGAGCAAAATCAGGGCATAAAAAAACCCTTTCAAAATGAAAGGGTAATACTAGCGTTTTGATAGGGTCATTGCATTTTATAGTCGTCAAGTTTCCGGTACAATGTTGTCAGAGCAATATTCAATAACCTTGCAGCCTCTGTTTTATTACCATTGGTGTAATTCAGCACTTTTTGAATATGGATTTTTTCGGCACTCGCCAGATCGAAAGCAGAAAGATGCCCTTTAGCAGATAATGTTGAGCCACTAACAGATAAATGCTGAAACTCCAAAGGCAAATCAAATAAACCAATCATTTCATTGTCTGAAAGAATAACACTACGTTCAATCACATTTTTCAATTCCCTTATATTCCCATTCCAGGAATGCTGCTTCAGCGCTTCAATGCATTCTTCAGAAATACTTTTGATTCGTTTGTTTGTTTTTGATGCAAAAAACTTCACAAAATGGTTGGCCAGTAAAGCGATATCTGCAATTCGCTCTCTTAACGGCGGCAATTTAATCTGAAACGCAGCTATTCTATAGAACAAATCCTGCCGGAAATGGCCGGAAGCTATTTCGGTCTGTAAATCCCTGTTCGTTGCTGCTATAATGCGCACATCAACTTTGGTAGGTTTTGTTTCACCAACCTTTATAAATTCCCCTGACTCAATCACACGGAGTAATTTGGCCTGCAAATCCAAAGCCATTTCTCCAATTTCGTCTAAAAAAATAGTTCCGTTATTGGCTTCCTCGAACAAGCCTTTCTGATCTTTTAAAGCGCCGGTAAAGGCTCCTGCCTTATGACCAAACATTTCACTTTCCAAAAGATCCTTTCCGAAAGCGGAACAATTAATGGCAACAATATTATGTTTACATCTTTTGCTTTCCTGATGAATAGCTTGTGCAAAAACCTCCTTTCCGGTGCCGGTTTCTCCTGTCAGCAAAACTGTTGTATCAGTAGGCGCCACCTTTTTTGCCAAATCAATAGCCTGGAGCAGCGATGTGGATTTCCCTAATATTGTAGCAAAGGAATACTTTTTGCCAATCTGATTCTCAAGATGAAAAATTCGCTTTGCAAGGTCTGCTTTCTCGATAGCACGTAATACTAAGGGAATGATTTTATTATTGTCGTCCCCCTTTGTGATATAATCGAAAGCACCATTTTTTATAGCCTGTACACCGTCTGCAATATTCCCATAAGCGGTGAGAACAATGATTTCAATAAAAGGATATTTTTCTTTTATAACATTAGTTAGTTGTATCCCATTGCCATCCGGTAATTTCCCATCACATATTACCACATCAACATCAGATTTCTCGAGCTTCTTTACGGCAGATGCACAGTCTTTTGCTTCCAGAACAGTAAATCCTTCCAGACTTATAATTCGCGCCAATAAGCTTCTCAGCTTTTCTTCATCGTCAATAATCAGTATAGTTTTCAAAAGCCAGGATGATTGAAATGCAAAAATACAATGACGATCGGGTAATTATTAAAAAACTTATCGAAACAAAGGAGAACAATTATGTTTAATCAGGAATAAACGATATCCCAACATATGCCAACGGCAGATTCAATACCGGATATTATATAAAATGAATAAGCAGTCTGCCATAGAGAACAGACTGCTTATTGCCACTATTAATATTTGGATGAACCGTGATAAATTATTTTATAAACTGAAGGATGTTCAACTCTCCGTTTTGCCCTAGAATTTTCACCAGGTACAAGCCATTGGAAAAAGTACCAAATGGCACATTCGTGCTATTGTTCACATTGATTGCCCCCTTACTGATGGTCTGGCCGATACTATTGTAAATAATATAACGGGCTTCTGTATGGCCGGAATATTCAATCACCAGGTTATCTTTTACCGGGTTTGGATAAAGCTTGATTTGTGCTTTTGAACTTTCATGAATACCTGTTTTCTTTGCCAGGCTCAATCCCACAATAACAGGATCGTGATCAGAAGAGCGGAACGGTGTTGGTGTATAAGATGCAGCCCAGGGATTGGAAAAATCACTGCCACCATCATCTTTCACATCTTGGTTACGACGATTTGAAAGATGATGGTGGCAGTGATT
>DLGS01000150.1 GCA_002482815.1 Bacteroidetes bacterium UBA7688 | reverse complement strand
CAGCTATATAAGCGGCTTCGCTGGGCACAAAGAGCATCACAAAATCCAGCGAAGCCGCTTATATAGCTGCCCTGCAGGCGGATGCAGACCTGTGGAATTTTGCCTACGACAAAAGAATCTTATTACTGAGTCCTACCAATCTCATCACCTCACTAAAACTGATAGCCGACCTCTGGAAAAGGGAATACCAAAACCTGAATGCCAGGGACATAGCCGATAGAGGGGCCAAGCTATATGATAAGTTTGTAGGTTTTGTTGAGAATATGAACAGTATAGGCGAACATCTGGATAAAGCGCAGGGTAAATATACCGAAGCGTACAAGCAATTATCTTCCGGCAACGACAACCTGGTGTCGCAGGCCACCAAACTGAAAAACCTGGGACTCAAAACAAAGAAAGAACTGAGCAACGGCAGCCAAACCGAATAAAAAAAAGGAAATCCGTTTGGATTTCCTTTTTTGTGCGAGACATGCTTCCCTTCGTCAAAGTTCAAAGTAAACTAGCTCAGCATATCATTACAGCTTAATATCTCCCTGACGACCATCATCCATGGCTTGTCCGGTGGCGGCAGCTATAAGTATTTTGATGCTCGACACCAGTTTGCCGTGCTGGGTATCCATATAATGTGCATCAAAAGGCACTGCTTTTACAATACGAATGTGTTTATCTTCTTTTCCTTCCTCAAACCAGGCTTTTGCTATCGGGTTCCAAAGGCGGTCGATGATTTCCTGGTCGCGAAAAACAATGGCGTTTGCTTTCACAAACAGGTAAGAGTTGTTGGAATTATCGCCTACCAACAAATCTACTTTGCTGTCGTCTTTGATTTGCTCAACGAGGTTACTTTCGTCGCGGCACAGATACCAGAAGGTTCCATCTTCGTCCACTTCAAGGGTGCTCATAGGCCTGGTGTCTATTTCGCCATCCGGCAGATGGGTGAGCAGGAAGCAAACTTTGCCTTCTGCAAGCGATTTCATTTTCTCGATACCTTCCCGGCGTCCTAAATTCTGTGTAATACCCATTTCTATATCAGTTTAAAGAATTAGGGCAAAATTACAACAGGGCAACATCTGCCCTTTACAGATTAAGCCACCGGGGGTTATATAATTGCTATCTTTTAGCTTTCTGAAAATGAAAAATTTAATATCCGAATTCCAAATTACCTTTGCCGCTGTATGTTCAACGGAAAAAAAATCATTGTAGTGCTTCCTGCCTACAAAGCCGCGCGCACTTTAGAGCGTACTTACAAAGAAATTCCATTCGAGATAGTGGATGATGTAGTACTGGTAGACGACAACAGTCCCGACGATACTGTGGCTGAGGCCAAAAGATTGGGTATCAAACATATTGTCATCCACCAGACCAACAAAGGCTATGGTGGCAATCAGAAAAGCTGTTATAAAAAAGCGCTGGAACTGGGCGGCGACATTGTGATCATGTTACATCCCGATTATCAATATACACCTATGCTGATACCGGCAATGGCTTCTATTATCGGCAACGACTTGTATCCGGTAGTCTTTGGCTCCCGCATATTGGGCAAAGGTGCTCTGAAAGGTGGAATGCCGATGTACAAATACATTTCCAACCGCTTCCTGACCTTATTTCAAAATATCCTGCTAAACCAAAAGCTCAGCGAATACCATACGGGCTACCGTGCCTTCAGTGCCGAAGTTATCCGCTCGATAGACTTCAGCAACAACAGCGACGATTTTGTTTTTGACAACGAAATGATTTCTCAGATATTTATGAACGGCTACGATATTGCAGAAGTGACCTGCCCGACCAAATATTTTGAGGAAGCATCCAGCATCAACTTCAAACGCAGCGCTCAATACGGACTTGGGGTATTAAGAGTGTCCTTTACCCATTTCTTTCACAAAAACGGTTTGCTGAAAAGCACATTGTATCAAAAAAATAAACCCACAAATTGACTTTCGACGACTTTGAATTAGAATATGACCTGCTGGACGGGATAGATGCGATGGGATATACGAAGGCCACCCCTATCCAGGAGCAGGCCATTCCACGGATACTCAACAATGAAGACCTGATAGCCTGCGCCCAGACCGGAACCGGCAAAACAGCCGCTTTTGTTCTGCCTATCTTGAATAAAATATTAACCTCCGAAACAAAACATATCAATACACTGGTATTGGTACCTACCCGCGAACTGGCCCAACAGATAGACCAACAGATAGAAGCAATGGCCTATTATATTGAAGTCAGCTCTATAGCCGTATATGGCGGTAGCGACGGTATCACCTGGGAGCAACAAAAACGTGCCCTGAAAAAAGGTGCAGATATTGTGATAGCCACTCCCGGCAGGCTTATTGCCCTGCTGAACATGGGTGCTATAGATTTCAGCCAGTTGCAACACCTTGTGCTGGATGAGGCAGACAGAATGCTGGACATGGGTTTTGTGGAAGATATTGAACGTATCGTCAGCGAACTCCCCAAAGAGCGTCAGACACTTTTATTCTCGGCTACAATGCCGCCTAAAATAAGAACCCTCGCAGGGAAAATTTTAAAGAACCCGATTCAAATCAGTATATCAATTTCCAAACCGGCAGAAGGCATTGTGCAACAGGTATACCTTGCCCATGACACCCAGAAAGATGCCTTGCTGAAAGGTATTCTGACCAGCGGAACCTATAAAAGCATTATCATCTTTGCCAGTACAAAGGACAAAGTGAAAATTGTGCACCAGATGTTGCACAAGGCAAAACTGGAAGCCAAACCGTTCCACTCCGATCTGAAACAGGAAGAAAGGGAAGAAATCATGCAGCAATTCAAAAATGGCAGAATATCCATCATCGTTGGTACAGATGTGCTGTCCAGAGGCATAGATGTAACGGGGATTGACCTGGTATTGAATTATGACGTACCACCCGACCCCGAAGATTATATTCACCGCATTGGCCGAACGGCACGTGCCGAAACCACAGGAACAGCCATCACTTTTGTGAACGAAAAAGACATGTATCGCTTGTCTAACATTCAAAAGATGCTGGAGAAAGAAATTACCCGCATTCCACTGCCGGCAGGCTTAGGTGAAGGGCCGGTTTATAATCCGAATGCCAAAAAGGTATTTGAGAAAAGAGCAGGTGGCGGAAAGAAATTTACACATGGAAAAAAATAAGTCATGCAGTCTGTAGACTACAAACAATTGCAGAAATGGCAGCAGGAAGGAAAAGACTTCGACCTGATAGATGTACGCGAAGAATTTGAACATGAACATTTCAATATCGGCGGAAGGAATATTCCGCTGGGAGAAATCGGTCAAAATCTTCAGCATATTCCGCAGGACAAAGCAGTGGTGGTCTATTGCGCGAAAGGCATCCGTAGCGTCATTGCCATACAGAAACTAATGCAAAAAGGTTATACAAACCTGTATAACCTTAGTGGTGGCGTTTATGCCCTGTCTTCATAAAATCTGAATTCCTGATTACCCAACCGGCACACTCAGGAAGAACGTTGTACCATTACCGGCAGAAGATTCGAAGCGGATAGACCCGCCCCACAATTCGATAATTTTCTTTGTCATGGCCAGGCCCAGTCCTGTACCCGAAGACTTAGTTGTGAAATAGGGTTCGAATATTTTGTCCTGAACACTTTCCGGAATACCCGATCCATTGTCTTTTACTTTAATAATAACGGCTTCATCCCCCGGCGCATAGACCAATTGAATATCCACAATACCTTGCTGTTCGTCGGAAAGGGATTCTACTGCATTCTGTACGATATTGGTAAAAATGCGCAACATCTGGCTCCGGTCTGCAAAAACGACTATGGGTATTTCGGGGAAAGAATACGTTAGCGTAAGATTACCATTTCCTGAAAAAAGCGGTACAATTCTTTCCAGCATATTCTTCAGGTCAATCCGCTCAGTCTTACTCTCCGGCATTTTGGCAAAGTTGGAGAACTCCGAAGCAATATAGTTGAGATTATCGATCTGTTCGATGATAGAACTGGAAACACGCTTGGTAAGATTGATAATATCCGGATGATTGGAGTTGATGGCCTGCTGCAGATACTGGATATTCAACTTCATCGGTGTCAGCGGATTTTTGATTTCGTGCGCTACCTGTTGCGCCATTTCCCGCCATGCATTTTGTCTTTCATCCAGCACCAGCGAACGGGCGTTCTTTTCCACCGTAGCCACCATTTTATTGTATTCATTTACCAGCAGGCCAATTTCGTCTTTGTAAGGCCAGTTGATTAACTCATTCTTTTTGAGGTTTACATTTCTCAAACTTTCTGCTACCAGGCGCAAAGACTTGGTCAGAGAATTAATAAACAGGAAGGTGATAACACTGGATATCAGGAGTAAAATCGTGTAAATATTAACCAGCGTTGTGATCAGCGAAACAATCTGGTTGTCGAGGTTCTGTTTGGTATAAAAGGAAGGGATATTTAAATAACCCACCAGCTTACCTTCGTGGTTAATAATATTGGAATAACTGGCGGTATAATTTAATCTGCCGATTGCTTCAGGCTGAACGTAGGTAAACAGCTTTTTCTGCGTAAGATTGTAAAATGCCTTTGCTGACATATTCATATCCAGAATATTAGCCTTATAGATATTTTCCTGCGTGGTAAAAGCCAGTTTCCCATCAACATCGAAAATGTTGATATCCATTTTTTGTTGTTGCGCGATGTTGGTCAGGAAATAAGCAAACTCTGTATTGGTGATTTGTTCGCCCAGCCCATCATCATCAGACATAATGGATTTCTGATTCTGGATAAATTCATTAATCGCTTCAGAAACATTACCGGCATTTTGCTCGATGGTGTTCAGGCTGGTTAACTGATACCTGTTGGTGAGGAAATAAACCGTTGACAAGCCAATAATAAAAAAGGAAATCGCCGTAAAACCAAGTGCAAAATACTTCACCCTAACGCTCATACTGGCGTTATAAATCATCTTGATTTTTTTACCCGAAATCCAGGCTGCGATAAAAATAGAAACCCAATTTTCGAAAGATGTAATGATCAGGAACATCCCGAAAAGAAAAGAAAAAATAGTAATTATACCGACGATAATATTATTCTGGTACACCACAATATAAACCATATTTGGTGCGGTCTTAAAATACAATTCAGAGTAATTTCCGTTGCGTGTGTAAGCGATGGGCTGAGCGGCAAGGACAGGTTTCAGATTGTAGTGAAAATTGTAATTACCAAACTGGTTTGCCAGTTTTTCATTTATGTAAATAGCATAATTGTACCTGAGGTCTTTTTTCGAACTCAGTTCTGATGTAGAATTGAGCAGGCGTGGATACAGGGATTGGGAAATGTTTTGTTTCAGCTTAAAATTGACAAACAGATAACCCAGGACGCGCTTACTGCCAGACTTGATTATAGGAAGATAAACCAGATAGGCACCCTGTTCCGAGTTTTCAATCCTGAAGAACAAGGAAGGACTAATCGTAGCGGTGCTGTTTCTTTTCAACACCAACAGGCTGTCCATAGACAAGGATGCCTCCTTGATAAAAGGCTGACCGTATGGATTAAATAAAAACATGTCCTGCGCATACCTTGGGAAAAAAATATCCGGGTTGAACAACTTGAAGTGCTTGTAAATATCCTGTATACTAATGGTATCCGTTTCGGCCATCCATTTTTGCAAAATCGTGTCCTGAGTGATTCTTTTTTCGATTGTCTCAAACTTCATCTCCAGTTCCGTGTCTTCGTGCCGTGATAACTTTTGGGTAAAGGCAGTGCGGTTAATATGCTGTTCCTTTTCGTCGATATAAAACTTAAAGCAGACCGAAAAAAACAGGGAAAAATAAACGCTGAGAAAAATGAGCGTAAACAAGCCGGAATTGGGAAACAGCTTTTTAAAACTCGGATTGTCTATGAGATACAAATAAGTAAGCATCCAAACTACTGCTGCGACATCCAGCCATTTTTTAGTATCGTTGGAAGGTGTCCAGGGTTTGTAGTAAGGCAAGACCAGCATTTGAATAAACAAAAGGATCGTCAGAACCAAAATCAACACCGAAAAATTATATTTAGTCTTAGGAACAATTTTATTAAAGATCTCGTTCCCGACCCTTAAAGACAATAATAATATTCTTGCGATAATAGCAATAACCACCAGGGAAAGAAAGGTAAATTTATCCGTGGCATTAAAGGTATTGGTATCAAAAGAAATGTCTGAATCAAAAACAATGGACTGGACTAAATACTGGAGATAGTACGCAAATTCAAAAATAAAAAATGCAGTCAGAACAAAAAAGAACCAATTCAATTTTGAGTTACCTGACCTGAAATTAATTTGCTCAAATTTTGAACTTTTGGAAGTCAGAAAGGCAAAAAACCAGTAAATACAAATTACATGGAAAAACAAATGCCCGAAAGATGGAAGGAAATTATCGCTGGCGAAAACCTGGGGTGAAAAAACCTGCAGATTCGCGAATTGAAAAGGCAATCCAAAAAAATAAACCAATAGCCGAATACCGGTAATAACTAAAAAGACAAAACCTATACCGGCCAGAGAGTTGAACTTTCTGCAAAGATAAATACCGTAGAGATGGGTCGATAAAATGGTAGTAATCAGTGCAGCAAAAACAAGAATAATTAAGGTAATGGAAGGTTTAATCGGTTTTATTTCATCCGCTTTTACCGTAACAAAAAATAAGGGTTTCCTGTCAATGGACTGAATTAAAGTGGCACCCTTGGTTTTCGAATAGGATATCTCCGAAGTTTCGGGAATACCGGAAGAAGCCAGAAAGCCTGATTTCAGGTATTCGTTATTAACCTCATAATTTTTGTAAACAGGGATGATAATATTCATCCTCTTGGTCGGAAATCCTTCTTTCCCAAAACTCTGATAAAGACTAATATTTTTCCCTTCCTTTAATGTAGATATTATCGGAAAATACCGGAACTCTGTCACCGGTATTTCATTGCTGTTCCAAAACACAAGTTTTCCACCGTCAAAAAGATGGATAATAAACCGTTGACCGGAAAGCAGGTTAAATTCGGATTCTGACAATCTGTTCTGCCAGATATGAAGCATCAATTCTTTATTCTGCAGTAATTCTTGTACAGATTTTTGCTGCGAATAAATGTCCTCCTGTATCAACCTCTCCAAAGCAGCGGGTTGCATTTCAGCTTTTTGCTTTTTAAAGTTGTAATAGGAAAGACACCAGAGCATAATGCTGAGGAGCGAACAAAATATATAGGAATTCCTTTTCATTGTTTAGTCCTTCGCGGCAATTAATTTAGCTTCATTCCATAAGGCATCCATTTCTGCCAATGTCATAGATTGCAAATCGCGGTTTTGCTCAGCCGCTTTTTGTTCAATATACTTGAACCGGTGAATAAATTTTTGGTTGGTTCTTTCCAATGCCTGTTCCGGATCAACTTTTGCAAAACGGGCATAATTAATCAGTGCAAAAAAAACATCGCCCATCTCGTCTTCAATCTGGCTTTGGTTGCCTCCGGCAATAGCAACTTCCAGCTCCTGAAATTCTTCTGCCACTTTTTCTTTTACCTGTCCGATATGATCCCACTCAAAACCTACCTGTTTGGATTTCTCCTGAATACGCAAGGCTTTTATCATAGCAGGCATTGCATGTGGAACACCCGCCAAAACTGATTTCTTTCCTTCCTTTAGTTTTATTTTTTCCCAGTTTCGCTTAACCTCCTCATCATCATTAACCTGCACACTTTCGTAAATATGGGGATGCCGGGAAACCAACTTATTACAAACAGTTTCGATGACCTCTCCTAAGGAGAATTGATTCTGCTCATTCGCTATTTTACTATAAAATATAATATGCAGTAACAGATCGCCTAACTCCTCCTTGATGTCAGCCCATCTTTCATTTTCGATTGCATCTGTCAATTCATACAATTCCTCAATCGTTTGAGGACGCAGGGATTGAATTGTTTGCTTCTTATCCCAGGGACAACGGAGCCGCAATTCATTTAAAATAGCAATCAGGCGTGAAAGTGATTGTGCGTACAAGAAGAAATAGTTTAGTGATGCAATAGTGTAATAAAGTCTGCAATATAATTTAAAAAACAGAAGGGTTTTAATATTACAAATTAATACTTGAAATAGGCGATAGTCGCACCAAACCCATATCCTGCCTGCCAGCCCGATTCCGTTTTGCCTACATAATCGTGTTCCTTTAATATCCGTTGTACTTCAGTTCGCAAAACCCCCTTTCCAATCCCATGAATTATTACCAGTTTATCCTGTTTGTTCTGCACGGCTATGCTCAGATATTTACGGAGTTCTGCCAGCTGGATATACAACATATCTGCGTTGGAAAGCCCTTTTACCGTTTCTACCAACTGTTCAATATGTAAGTCAACCTCATACTTGGGAATGTCATGAATGGACTTTACAGCCGTTTTTGTTTTCGGGATAACCGTTTCAAGTTTAAACTGTTCTTTTTGTTTTGGCTTTTCCGAAAATTCTTCCAGCAAAGTATATTGAAAAGTGGGTGTATTGCTGACCTGCAATTTATTGATCTGTTCAAATAACTTGGCAGAACGGATTTTCAATACATCCTGATGAACAGCATATTGGGTGCTCAGGGTTTCTTTCAGGCTCCATTCAAATCTGGGTATTTCCTGCATCGATTCCCAATCCAGATAATGAATGTATAAATCAGTAAATGGTTGAATAGTGCCCAGATAACTGAACAGGGTTTCGTTTTCCAGACGCACATCATAGCGGAGTTCTATTG
>DLGS01000338.1 GCA_002482815.1 Bacteroidetes bacterium UBA7688 | reverse complement strand
TAGCACCTGCGTCTCCACCGCAACATCATTGGTATGATCCTGGTAAATCCCACCCCAGGATTTTGCCCACAGAAATTTGCCCGAACTATCCAGCTTCGCTATAAAAGCATCATAATCCACCCCTGCTAAAAATGTTGTCATAGGCCCCGGGTCCATATCAACAACACTGCGAACGAGCCCCCCAAAAATCACTTCATCATCAGGACTCATAGCGATACCACGTATCTCGCAGGAAGAAGAGGGCGTTGATCCATCAAATGTTTTGACGTATATAAAGTTCCCTGCGCTATCCATCCTGCACATAAATGCGTCCGCATAAAAGCCCGTATCAAAATAAGTGGTCGAAGGGGAAGGGTCGAAATCAACTATACCGGTATATTTTCCACTTACATAAACATTGCACTTTCTATCCACACAAATGGCATCGGCGGTTTCCGTAGCGGGGCCACTAAAACTCTTTGCCCACAACAACTTGCCGCTACTGTTCAACTTTATGGTATAGACATCGTAAGAGCCGGAAGAAATTAAAACATTACTGATTAAAGGATCCGGATCAAAATCAACCGTTCCGCTAAAATTACCTGTAACATAAATATTATCGCCGGAATCAACAGCAAGCGCTTCGCCAACGACATTCCCGGCTGAAGACAATACCTGTTTCGCCCAGACAAAATTTCCGGCCTTATCCAGCTTTGAGACAAATAAGAAAGACCTCCCCAAACTACCCAGCATATAGACACCCGGTCCCGGGTCGAAATCTACCGAATCGGTGGCATAGCCGGTGCTGTAAACATTCCCGGCCTTATCCAACTGTATTTTATACGGATAAGCATTCCCCTTACATTTCATTTGTCTGGCCCAATCAAACTGAAGTGGCGTTTGTCCAAATGAAGGGGCCGCTACGCAAATAAGACAAAAGATAAAATTGATAATTTTCATAGGGTGATGGGTTTGGATAATAAAGTATAACAGATTAAAAATATGAACAATAATCTGTTTTCAATCACTTAGTCTGATAAAGTCCATCATTTGTCCATTCCTGAACCCAAACTGTCCATTCCTGAAATACTTCTGCATGTTAAAATATACCACCGCTAAATTTGGGTAAATCAAAAAAATAACAACTTATGAAAAAGCTATTTCTTTTGCTTATTTGCAGCAGCACAATGATGCTGGCCAATGCAGTTTCGCCGATGGCCACCCTATCCGACAATAATATGGATATGGTAAGAGGGAATGAAGGTATCGTTCTGATAAACGACACTCCCAACCAGCTGAAAATTCATACCGGCACGGGCGAAGTAACCCTGAACGCCAGGGGTGGCCGCACTTCCTTCAGCTGCAATATCGGCAAGTCCGTTAAAGCTGATGGCAAAGTGATCTTCAAGGTTACAGCAGAATTATGCGGAAAAACTATCAAGCTCTCTGAATACCTCTAAACAAAAAACTACTACTAACTACAATACAACAGCCACGACAATTTTGTTGTGGCTGTTCGCTTTCAGGAAGATCAGCTTCTAAAAAACCGTATCCCCACGACTAAATAAATGCTGAACTGAAAAAACCACTATAAATTTACAAGCAAATAAAAAAACAATGACACAAGACAGCTGGACAGAAAGATGGGATGAACGCTATAAAAAAGAAGAATTTGCCTATGGCATGGCACCAAACAATTATCTGAAAGAACAACTTGAAAAACTTGTTCCGGGGAATATTCTTTTTGGTGCCGAAGGTGAAGGTCGCAATGCGGTTTTTGCAGCACAAAAGGGCTGGAATGTTTCAGCATTCGACATCAGTACTGAAGGCCGGAATAAAGCGACCAGACTTGCAGAAGTGAATAATGTAAAAATTGATTACCGGCTCGGACTATTGGATAACTTACACTTTGCGGAAGCACAATTTGATGCGATAGCGCTTATCTATGCCCATTTCCCTGCCGGCATTAAATCTGTATATCATAGAACACTAAACCAATATTTACGTAAGGGAGGCATCCTTATTTTTGAAGCGTTCAGCAAAAGACATCTTGAATATCTTGAACGAAATAAAAATGTAGGCGGCCCGAAAGACATCAATATGTTATTCTCAACAGAAGAACTAAAAAATGATTTTCCTGATTACGAAATCCTCGAACTGACCGAATCCGAAATTGAATTGAGCGAAGGATTATTTCATAATGGAACAGGATCTGTCATAAGATTTACGGGAAGAAAAAAATAATTCAAATCAAACCATTAATCCGATTAATTATAAAAACCAAACAACAAGACAATGAATGCACAAACATTTGCCGAAAAATGGATAAAATCCTGGAATGCCCATAATCTTGAAGACATACTTTCTCATTATGCAGATAATATTGAAATCACCACGCCTATGATAAAGCTGGCAATCGGAGGAGAAGACAGTACATTAAAAGGGAAAGCTCTTGTTGCCGGATATTGGCAAAAAGCTTTACAAAAAATTCCAGATCTCCATTTCGAACTTTACGAGGTAACGACAGGAGTAAATTCGGTTGCTCTGTTTTACAAATCTGTAATGAACAGAAAAGCAATCGAAGTCATGTTTTTCGATGAGAATGAAAAAGTGAACCGGATGTTTGCTTATTATACCGAATAAAAAAAATTACATGAAATTAAGAGCGAGCCACATTTTGTGCTTCGGTCGAAATCAGTATTATTTATAAAAAAAGGAATTCCAGTGTTTACCTGTACCTAAGCATTACATTTAGCCAATGAAAAGGATCCTGTTTGCTCTTGCCCTTTTACTTTCCTGTACAACACGAGTGCACGCACAACCAAAGATCATAGCCTATTACACCGGCGACGCCCCTACCCTGCAGCAATATCCGCTGCAAAAACTGACCCATATCATTTATAGTTTCGTGAAACTGCAAAATGACAGCCTGATGCTGCGCGATGCAGAACAGGAGAAAACTGTAAGGCAATTAGTGGCACTGAAAAAGAAATATCCACAACTGAAGATAATGATATCGATGGGCGGCTGGAGCGGATGTGCACCCTGCAGCGAATTGTTTGCCAATCCAAAACACCGGCAAACATTTGCAAAGACCAGCGTTGCACTGTTTAAAAAATACGGGCTGGACGGCATAGACCTGGACTGGGAATATCCTGCCATTGAAGGTTTTCCCGGACACAAATACCAGGCTGCAGACAAAAGAAACTTCACCGAACTCATCCGTGCACTAAGGCAGGAAATGGGGAACAAATATATCCTCAGCTTTGCAGCAGGCGGTTTTATGAAATATGTAGACGAATCAGTTGAGTGGGAAAAAGTGACACCACTGGTAGACTTTATCAACCTCATGACCTACGACCTGGTGGGTGGATATGCCACCGTCACGGGACACCATACGCCCTTGCATGCTTACA
>DLGS01000200.1:15240-15614 GCA_002482815.1 Bacteroidetes bacterium UBA7688 | reverse complement strand
TTGGTGCAACGGTAGCATTCTTGTCTCCAAGTATCATTTCATTAACAGACAATGGATTATTACTGATATTGATACGATCCATATAGAAGTTGTTGCCCGAAGCATATTGATACTGCAACACTGTACGTGCCGATGGTTTATAACGGAAACGGAAGAAAACACGGGAGTTACGAATATTAGTAGCTCCTGATTTCAAATCAATACTGGCCGCTTTCCAGTCGCTCCAAGAAGGTGTATATTCTCTTGTCGTTGTTGGAACCGAACCTACAGTCTGCAATTCAGCATTTCTCATTGTTTTAAGATTTGTCCAATTTCCACCACAATCTGTTGAATATGAAATTTCTAAAACATCCTTCATCAAATCAAAATTATTA
>DLGS01000200.1:0-15185 GCA_002482815.1 Bacteroidetes bacterium UBA7688 | reverse complement strand
TAGCATAGGCGCCGGCGTACATAAAATTCAGATTACCATTTGTGCCTAAACCACTTAAATCGAATGCTGGAGTGAAGAAATCATCATAATCTCCTGCCGGATCACCGTTTATCTGATCTTTTAATGCAGTTCGATCATCGAATGAGCGGTAACGGATAGAAGTAGCATCATAAGTACCGCCAAAATTGGTGATTTCCCATTTATAGCGATTGTTATAGTAATTGAAAATCGGCCATTTACTATTCTCTGTTGCATCGTTAAAATCCTGAATATAACCAACAGGGTTAGTAGTGGCAGGATCTGCTACATAAACTCCTGGCATCGTAACAAATGTATCAGTACCATTGGCATTTGTAGCAGCAAGGTTAACTGTAGCCCAACCAGGAGTCAAAAATTTCGTAGTGACTGTTGTTGAACTGGAAGAAGATCCTACAATTGCATTATTGCTTAATGTCCAATTATAACTGGTTGCAGCTGCTCTCCATGTTCTGTTTCTAAAAACAAAATTGTAAATAGTAGCGCTGGTTCCCAAATCAGCACAAAGGAAATAAGCAGCTTCTCCTGTTTGAGAAACGCCCTGTCCTCGTTCTACAGAATACTCAGCTTTTGGTTTCAAAGGAGGCAATGGATTAAGGGCACCGGTTTTAATCAGATTAGCTTCACTTATTAAGCTATCTCTATTAGCTACACTGCTGGTTAAAGCCGCGCGCATGCGATTCACCTGGCCATGTGTAAACATTTTGGAACAATAAGTGTAATCCATAACATTCTGCGCATTTACAGTATCAGGATAATCTACTAAAGAATCAGTTGCAAGATATAACTTAAAGTAACCATGCGTAAACTTGATATCATAGAAAAAATTATAGAAATTATCATCCTGAAAATCTGACAAATTCTTTAGAAAAACAGAACCATTAATACCTTTCTTAAAAGAAGTAGTAATAATAGTATCACGCAATGCTCCCGGATTTTCTAAGAAAAACAATTTAAAATTTACGCTGGTATCTGATACCGGCAATTTAAATTTAACTGCAACTCTTTGAACAGCATCTTTTACTGTACTTACAACAGAAACACTATCAGTGATTATATTATTTCTGCTAAGCGCAATTTTATAGGTTGAACCAATTGTTGAACTGGGATAAAAAGAAAAAGAATCAATTGTACCTGCAGTTCTATTTTTAAAGTTGATACCTTTCGTAGTAGAATTGCTAGAGAATAAAATTACAGTTCCATCAGGACGTGCAAAAGAATCAACACGTACTTTTCCCACTCCGTTATTACCCTTAAAAATACAAACCGTATCATAAATGTACTCGGGAATGCCACATCCGCCACCAGGACCTGGAGGTGGATGTCCTTCTGTTGGAGGAGTGTCATCTACATCATCATCACCACCACAATCAACTCCTGGCTCATTTGTACTGCCCCATGTATGATCAAGATTTAACTCATGGCCTAATTCATGTGCCAATGTATTATCCTCATTGTAACCATTTACCTTTGAAATAACACCATCCCAATACGGGATAATATCTCCTGTGGCTGGTTTATATGCATAAGCCAAAACGGAACCTCCTGTACGTGAAGAGAAAGTATTGATCAACCAGATATTCATATAGCTACTGGATGGCCATTGGTCAAATTTAGACAAATCCCCACCAGATTTTGTCAAATAAGAACGACGCCTGGTAATACCATTGGTTGGATTTCCATCAGGGTCAATGGTAGCCAAATGCCATTCTATGCGTGCATTTCCAATATATCTGGTTTTAGAATTATTAATAAAACCCTTGAATGGGGTAATAACCACAGAAGTATCCGCATTTTTTTTATTAAACATTTTATTAATGTCTGCTACTGCATTCATTATTGAAGCATCGGTGACATATTCTGTTCCATAATCATGGATAACGTGAAATACCAACGGAACATGATATACTTCAGTGCCGTCATCATCAGTAGTCTTTGAAAATTTTGACCAATCTGAGGTAGACAGTTTTGCTGCGATCTCCTTGCTCAATGCTTCATTGCGCTTAGCGATTTCCGGATACAAGCCTGAAAGGCGACGATACACATCGTCTGTACCGCAAGGACTTGCTGACTGAGCCATGGCGGTGAGACCATAAAAGCCGGCAAGTGATAGGGTTAGTAATGCTTTCTTTATCATTGTTGAAATTTTTATAAGCTCTGTTTAAAATCTTCAGTCTCAAAGGTAAATAAAAATATGAAAACTTTGACTTTTGTTTAAGAAGCCGGATTCGATATTTTCATTTCTAATATTGAGTAAAACTACTATAGTTTAAATGCTTTTTTCACTTTTGTAACGTAATCCAGTTTCTCCCAGGTAAACAATTCAACTTTGATGGTTTTCAATTTACCATCAGCAGATTTGAAAGTTTTGGATACAATTTCCGGTTCGCGTCCCATATGCCCATAAGCCGCACATTCACTGTACATTGGCTGACGAAGTTTCAAACGTTGTTCAATAAAATACGGTCTCATATCAAAAACAGATTCAACAACTTTGGCTATCTGGCCATCATTTAACTTCACCTTGGCTGTACCATAGGTATTGATATAGATACCCATTGGCTTTGCCACACCAATAGCATAAGAAACCTGCACCAAAACTTCAGTACAAACTCCTGCAGCAACCAGATTTTTAGCGATATGGCGGGTAGCATAAGCAGCAGAACGGTCAACTTTACTTGGATCTTTTCCCGAAAATGCACCACCGCCGTGTGCACCTTTACCACCGTAGGTATCTACAATAATTTTTCTTCCTGTCAATCCTGTATCTCCGTGAGGACCACCAATTACGAATTTCCCGGTTGGATTGATGTGGTATTTAATTTTATCGTTGAATAATTTTTTGTAGGCAGGATAAGATTTGATCACACGAGGAATCAAGATACTGACAACATCCTTTTTAATCTGCTCCTGCATTGCTTTCTCAGTTGCAAAATCATCGTGTTGGGTTGAAATTACAATTGTATCGATTCTTACAGGAACGTTATCGTCGCTATATTCAATTGTCACCTGGCTTTTAGCGTCAGGACGAAGATATTTCATCAATTTACCTTCTTTACGGATTGCACTCAATTCGCGAAGCAAAAAGTGTGACATATCTAATGCCAGTGGCATATAATTGCTTGTCTCGTTGGTTGCATAACCAAACATCATTCCCTGATCTCCGGCACCCTGATCTTCCTTTTTCTTTTTATCAACACCCTGATTGATATCGGCCGATTGTTCATGTATTGCAGAAAAAACACCACATGAATTGGCTTCAAACATGTATTCGCTTTTGGTATAACCAATTTTAGCAATTACATCACGCGCAATTTGCTGCACATCAATATAGGTTTTTGATTTTACTTCTCCAGCCAAAACAACTTGTCCTGTTGTTACCAGCGTTTCGCAAGCGATCTTGGATTGGTTATCCCAGGCAAGAAAATTGTCAACTAATGCATCAGAAATCTGATCGGCAACTTTATCAGGATGCCCTTCGGAAACAGACTCAGACGTGAACAAATAAGGCATGTATTTTTTTGTTTTTTTTAAGAAAATAATTTTGAGATGCGCAAATTTAAGTATTAGCAGGTATTGAAAAGTCAATAAATAAAAAAGGGAATAAATTTTTGTGGATAAAAATTTATTCCCTTTAAATATTAACAGTTAAACACGCTTATTCTACTGTAACAGATTTTGCCAGATTGCGCGGCTGGTCTACATTACATCCTCTCATGATAGCAATGTGGTAAGCCAATAATTGAAGCGGCACAATTGTAATTAATGGGGAAATTATTTCGTCTACTTCAGGCACTTCAATTACATGATCAGCCATTGCTTTAATTTGAGTATCACCTTTATTTACAATAGCAATAACCTTGCCTTTGCGGGCTTTTACTTCCTGGATATTCGAAACGATTTTTTCGTAAGCACTCATATTGGTTGCCAGGAACACAACAGGCATTTCTTCGTCAATCAGTGCAATAGGTCCGTGCTTCATTTCAGCAGCAGGGTAACCTTCCGCATGGATATATGAAATTTCTTTCAGCTTCAAAGCACCTTCCATTGCAACAGGGTAATTATAACCACGACCCAGGTAAAGGAAATTATTGGCATCTTTATAAACTTCTGCGATTTTTTTGATTTCGCCATCAAGTTCCAGCACTTCCTTTATTTTTTCAGGAACACTCTCCAGCTCGTAGAGCAACTGACGCAATTTGGACTGTGGAATTGTTCCTTTTGACTGGGCAATTTGCAAGGCAATTAAAATCAAAACAGAAACCTGCGTAGAGAAGGCTTTCGTGGAAGCAACGCCTATTTCAGGACCGGCGTGTGTATAAGAACCGGCGTGTGTAGCACGTGCAATAGAAGAACCGATCACATTACAAATACCATAAACCAGTGCCAGTCTTTCCTTTGCCAATTCAATAGCAGCCAGGGTATCAGCAGTTTCTCCGGATTGAGAAATAGCAATAATAAAATCGGATTCTTTTACAATCGGATTGCGATAACGGAATTCGGAAGCATACTCAACTTCTACCGGAACGCGTGTCAGATCTTCAATAATATATTCACCTAAAAGGCCACTATGCCAAGATGTTCCACAAGCTGTAATCAGGAAACGATCCGCATTATTGATGCGTTGTTCATATTCTGTAATACCACCCATTTTTATCCATCCGCCAGCAGCATTCATTCTGCCACGGAAAGAATCTTCGATCGCTTTAGGCTGCTCGTAAATTTCTTTCAGCATGTAATGCTCAAAATCACCTTTCTCAATAGCCTCAAGATTCATCTCAAGGGTCTGAATAGCATGAGACTTTTCGATGTTACCCAGATTTTTAATCGTGTAGGTGCCATCTCTGTTTACTACAACATATTCTTCATCATCCAGGTAAATCACATTTTTGGTATACTCAATAATTGGCGATGCATCTGAAGCAACAAAAAACTCATCTATCCCGATACCCAATACGAGGGGACTGCCTTTGCGGGCAGCAATCAGCATATCAGGATTATTTTTATCAATCACCACGATAGCATATGCACCGATTACTTCATTCAAAGCTATGCGCACAGCGTGGTCTAAGGAAACATTCTCCTGTTTTTGAACTTCTTCAATCAGATTAACCAAGACTTCTGTATCCGTTTCTGAATGGAATTCATATCCTCTTTTTTGAAGTTCTTCTTTGATTGGACCGTAATTCTCGATAATTCCGTTATGAATCAAGGCAATATTACCGGAATTGGAAAGGTGAGGATGGGCATTAATATCATTTGGCACACCGTGTGTTGCCCAACGTGTATGACCAATACCAACTGTTGCAGAAAGTTTTTTACCGGTGGCAAAATCTTCCAGCATCGATACCTTACCCTGTTTCTTATAAACGTCCAGAGAACCATTTAATAAAGCAACCCCGGCACTGTCATACCCTCTGTACTCCAGTCTTTTCAGGCCTTTGATTAATATCGGATAGGCTTCTTTATTGCCAATATATGCTACTATGCCACACATATTATTTGAAGTGTTTTTTAAAGTTTAGTATAAACAACATTCAGCTTAATCCTGTAAGCCGGTTGACTGTAGGTGCTACCGGCTGCCGTGAGCCTGTATGCTCCAATAAAGCTTTGAGTGCCATTAATGCGCAATCTAAGTTCTTTTTTTTGCTCTACAATGGCATTTTGTAATTCTCTCGGGAAATTGAGGACATACTGGTTGACTGTTGTGCCACCAATTGTGCTGGTCCTGAGATTTCCATCCATAAAATATAATGGCGCGGTAGAAGTAGTAGGATTCCGGTCGGCAATACGTCTGCGCGATCCATCTTCTTCGATAGCTTCAGGATAAATGCGGATCGGGAGGGCAAAAATAGCGTCCATTGGAGAAGGAATTTGGGTAATCACCAACTCAGCTTTGTTGACAATACAACGCGGAAGATTTTTGATATAGGGTATTCTCAAATCGATAGCTGCTCCCGGAAGATTTTGAACTGTAATGGTATTTTCCGAAACAGCCGTAGAGGTAAATAAAGATTGAACCGGAGAACCACTGAAATCGCGTGTAACCCTATTGAAAGATGCAGTTTTGGTTTGACTGGCAGTCGGGTCAAAAGGGAATGATGCAGAAAGGGTATCCGTTATTACTCCACCTGAATTTTTAGTATGATAATACATTAAAATTCCTGCTTTACTGAAGACATCATTACCTGTAAGCCTGAAATAAACAATTGTATTTCCTCCCGTTTCTGTTGTTACAAAAATGCCTTTAAAATAATTGAGGAAGGCTGCCGTATTTGTAAAATCTGAGCCGCCGGTTTTCTCAATCATTATTTCATTCATCAACTTGTCTTCCAGACGCATCCGAAGATGGGCAGGACGGTTAATTCCGGCAACTCTTGTGGAGTCGCGGACACTTTTAAACAAATCAGGTAGAAAAACAGTTTTCGTAGCTATTGGCAATGACTCAACACTTTTTGGCGCAGAATGGGCATAATAAACGCTGTCGAAAAATATGGACTCTGTCATCCGGTAAGCTTTGAAAGTCTGAGTACCGGCACTGAATGTTGTATCACCATATGAAAATCCACTGTAAGGTAGAATCAGGATGGCTGAATCAATCTGGTATTTATTTTGATCGAACGTGTAATTATCCTGTGGCGGGCGAACCTGAAAATAAAATGAAGCCGATGTTTTACCAAAATAAGCATCATTATTAATGTTTCCTGCACCCAAAAATACCGGAATCCCTGAAGTAAAAACACTTGTTTTCACAGTGTCGTCCTTCACGCTTTTCGTCCATAGTGTAAGCGTGTCCGTTCCAAAAACAGTAATGTTATCTACCGCCGGCACTACGTCTGTGCGGATAACAGTATTCTCTTTGCAGGAAGAAAACAAAACGATGACGGCTAAAAAGGCAAAAACGGCTTTGTTCAAAGGAAGTTGGTAAAACAAGTGAAAAAATTTAGAGCGAAGAAATAAAAAACAAAACTAAGAGTCTGTTAAGCTTTTATACAAGTCTAAAAGAGAAGTAATGTCCTCAACCCATTCCGGCTCGAAAGGAATAACTTTCTTGGTACGGCTTGGTTTTATTTCATCTGTAATTTTTGAACTGATTTTTTTATCACCCATTATTACAATATCCGCGTATTTAGCACCGCCTAAAGTAAGGGCTGTATTGGTACGGTCTTTAAATACTTCAAGATCTTTTTCTTTGATGTCAGCACTAATCATTGCTTTACGCACAAACTGATCACTCAGTTTTTCTTTAAACTGATCAGCCTGAACGGTATAGATTGATTTAGTAAAGCTAAAAACAGGTTCTTTTTTATAGGTTGTCTTCAAAAATAAGGGTACAAGTGAGGTCATCCAGCCGTGGCAATGAATAACATTTGGAGGCCAGCCGAATTTCTTAACGGTTTCCAGGGCACTTTTACAGAAGAAAACAGTACGGTCAGCATTATCATCGTAGAATTTCTCATTCTCATCCCTGAAAACAAACTTGCGTTTGAAATAGTCATCATTATCCATAAAGTAAACCTGCAAGCGCGCATTAGGCAATGAGGCCACTTTTATAATCAATGGATAGTCGTCTTTGTCTACAATAATATTAATTCCGGAAAGCCTTACCACCTCATGTAATTTGTGGCGACGTTCGTTGATTACCCCAAAACGCGGCATTATAATACGAATTTCAACACCGGCTTCAAAAGTCTTAATTGCTAATTTGTTGAGGATTTGGGCAAATTCAGAAAACTCTAAATAAGGGGAAAGTTCGTTGCAAATAATAAGGACACGCTTTTTTGTATCTACAGACATACTATGTATTTAAGTGAAATTGGATGATTTTAGAAAAAATCAAAGTATTTAAGGCTGCAAAATTACTAAAATATTAATTCGAAAATCGTTTTATTTGCAGCGTCCTTCTCAAATACTGATTTATGATTGTTTTCAAAACCACTTCTGATTTGCAAAATTACGTTGACATTCAGAAGAATTCAGGTCGTTCTATTGGCTTTATACCGACCATGGGTGCGCTTCACAAAGGACATATCTCTCTGATTAGCAAGGCGAAAGGGGAAGAAATGCTGACAGTTTGCAGCATCTTTGTCAATCCGGCCCAATTCAACGAAAAGCAGGATTTTGACCAATATCCAAGTACCATCGCTGAAGATATTACCCTTTTAGAATCAGCCGCTTGCGATATTTTATTTCTGCCTTCTGTCAAAGAAATCTATCCTGATGGCACAGAAAGCGCGAAAGAATATCATTTCGGGAAACTGGAAAATGTATTTGAAGGAGCCCAAAGACCAGGTCATTTTAATGGTGTCGGAAAAGTAGTAGCCATTTTACTGAATATCGTAAAACCGGATGCTTTGTATATGGGCAGCAAAGATTTTCAGCAATGTCTGGTAGTGAAAGACTTATGCAAACAAATGGGTTTATCCGGCCAGATAAAATTTGTAGCCTGCCCTACTCAACGCGAACCAGACGGATTGGCGATGAGTTCGCGCAACAGACGCCTGAACGAAGGGCAAAGAGCCAGAGCAGGACTAATTTACCAATGCCTGATTTCGATTCAGAGCAAAATGGAAACAGGCACTCCTTACGCTACTGTAGAAAAAGAATGTAAAGATCTGATGATTGCGAAAGGATTTGAACCGGAATATATCAGCCTGGCAAATGCAGATACGCTGGAGCCGATTGACGACTATAATCACAGCCTTAAAATG
The DNA here is from genome assembly GCA_002482815.1 of Bacteroidetes bacterium UBA7688. Taxonomy (GTDB): domain Bacteria; phylum Bacteroidota; class Bacteroidia; order Chitinophagales; family Chitinophagaceae; genus Rurimicrobium. Next base: position 6,438 of record DLGS01000200.1, on the reverse strand, counting down.
GTTGCCTTAATTGCAACCAGAATCGGCAATGTGCGCTTAATAGACAATTTAATTATCAATTAATTAATTTCCTTATTATCCGCAAACTTCTCTATGAAAAAAAACTCAACCCTGCTTTTCGCCTGTCTGGCTGTGTCGGTAATCACAAAAGCCCAAACTAACAATAGTTTCAATACGGTATTAAATGAAGTGATTATTTCGGGGAATATCTTCCCGGAAAAGAAGAAAAACATCGTTCAGAAAGTGGATGTTATCTGTTCAAAAAGCATCTCAGAAATGAATGCGCAAAGTACAGCTGATGTATTACTGAATACCGGCCAGGTTTTTGTACAAAAAAGCCAGCAAGGTGGCGGAAGCCCAGTTCTGCGTGGATTTGAAGCCAGCAGGATTCAATTAAACATTGATGGAGTGCGTTATAATAATGCTATATTCAGGGCAGGACATTTACAAAATATCATCAGTGTTGATAATAATATCCTTGACCGTATCGAAGTATTGAGCGGACCATCATCTACGATTCATGGTAGCGATGCTTTGGGCGGGGTCATATTAATGAAAACGAAAGACCCGATTTTTGGCAAAAGCAGAAAACTGGAGATTACCGGTGCCGATGCTTTGGTTCGTTTCGCTTCTGCAAATCGTGAAAACACAACCAGTATTGGTCTGACATTTGGCAACAAAAAATTTGCTTCTATCAGTCATGTCACTTATGCCCAGTTTGACGATTTGACACAAGGGAAAAACGGCCCGGATTCTATCACTAAACTCTGGAAGAAAAATTTCATTGTGGAACGTGTTAACGGAAAAGACTCGATGGCAAAAAATCCTAATCCTTATAAACAAGTGGCCACAGGATATCACCAATTGGATTTGTTTCAGAAATTCGCCTTTGCACCCACCAAAAACACCTTACACACCCTCAATCTGCAATTTTCACAATCGAGTGATATTCCGCGCTACGACAGGCTTACAGAGACCACTGCTGCCGGTATTGCTAAAAATTCAGAATGGTATTATGGCCCGCAAACAAGAAGCCTTGAATCCTACAAGTTTGAAGCAACAAAACTGCGTGGATTCTTCAATGATTTCTCTGCAACAGCCAGCCATCAATACTGGAAAGAAAGCAGACATAACAGAAGTTACAGGAAAGATATTCTGAGCCATCGTGAAGAAGCTATCAACGTCTTGGGTTATAACCTTTCCCTGCGCAAAAAAGGTAAAATTCACGAGTTGAGCGTTGGTACAGATGCGCAATTTAATCTATTGAAATCCACTGCAAACGGCGAAAATATAACGACGGGTGAGATTACAAAAATTGACTCACGCTATCCCGATGGCAAAAACAATATGAACCTGCTGGGATGGTTTGCACAACATACTATGAAATTAATGGATGGCAAGCTCATCATCAATGATGGTCTGCGTTTCAACTATACCTACCTCCACTCTACACTTGTAGATACGGCTGTACAATTTCATTTGCCGGTTAAAGATTTAAAACAAAACAACACAGCATTGACAGGCAACATCGGCCTTGCTTATATGCCGGAGAAAGACTTGCGCTTTACAGCGAATTTTTCAACTGGTTTCCGCTCGCCAAACTTTGACGATATGACCAAGGTTTTTGAGTCAAACAAAAATCAATTGATTGTACCAAACAAAGATCTGAAACCGGAGTATACACAAAACGTTGAATTAGGGATACAATACATCAATGAGAAAGTGAACCTGAGCGGATATGGTTTTTACACCAATTTCACTAATGCGATAGTAACAGATTATTTCAATTATAATGGTGCAGATTCGTTGATGTACAATGGAAATATGACGCGCGTATTTGCCAGCCAAAATAAAAACAAGGCTTTTGTATATGGTGGCGGACTGGAAGGAACTGTTCGTCCCTCAAGGAATTTTTCAATGTTTGCTTCTGTCAATTATACTTTTGGACGGTTCCATAATGACACGGCATTGATTCCTCTTGACCATATTCCACCGGTTACCGGTAGAATTGGCATCCGCTATGCAGAAGAGAATTGGTACACGGAACTTTACAGCCTGTATAATGGTAAAAAAAGCCTGCCAAATTATAACCCGGCCGGCGAAGACAACCTGATTTATGCAACCCCTAACGGGATGCCAGGCTGGAACACGATCAACTTTAAAGCTGGCGTAACGCTGATAAAACACATTGGCGTGCAGGCAGGCGTGGAAAATATTTTTGATAAAAACTACCGTTATTTTGCATCCGGAATGAGCGCTCCGGGCAGAAATTTAGTAATTGCTCTGCGCTACAAGTTTTAGATAAAAAAATACCCGATGGAATTTGAACTCCGCCCATGGCAAAGCAATGACCTCAATGATTTGATGGCCGCCGCCAACAACTATCGTATTGCTCAGTTTATGACCGATAGTTTTGCGCATCCTTACACCAGAGAAAGCGGAGAGAAATTTCTTGCCTGGACACAAAATAATTGTCCTTCAAAAATGCTGGCTATAATTGTGGAAGGCAAAGCTGTAGGGAATGTTGGTATTCATCCACAAGGTGATATTCTGTGCAAAAACGCAGAAATAGGCTACTGGATTGCAGAAGAATATTGGGGAAGAGGTATTATGACCGAAGCCATAAAAAGAATGATTCCTATAGCCTTCGAAACATACCCTATCACAAGAATTTTCGGTCGGGTTTTCGGACACAATATACCCTCACAAAAAGTAATAGAGAAAGCCGGGTTTAAACTGGAAGGAAGTTTTGAGAAGACCATCTTTAAAAATGGTGAATTCATAGACGAGCTCATTTACGCCTTCCGGAAATAAAAGAAAATAATTATTTACTTTCTGTAAACATAAACGTCAAGTTTGCGCGAAAGAGATATTCCTCCGGGATTGATGCCGGGAGCACCTTCCGGGATATCCATGTTGCGCTTTTTGTAATAATCCACCCAAACAGGGAAATAGGTTTCGCTCCCAGGCTGCTTGAACGTCATGGGTTGCAGCGAAAAGAAATCATTATCGGAATTTGCTGCTTTGAAAGCATCATACAGCAATTCGGAACAGTAGTACTTGTTGTTGTCGTACAAAAAGACATCATCATAGGGAACGTTCAATTTCTGAATGACAAAAGTGATTGCTTTAGGTATGATATCGTTGTAGCGCTTTTTGATTCTTCCAACCAGAATTTCGTTATTGCTGCGCGAAGAAAACTTGGAAAGCCGGGTCCTTTGAACCCTTTCGCCAATGGCCTCGAGCACATAAATATTGTCATCTATAATTTCAACAAGTCCGATATGGGAAAGCTGACGCCCGCCGTAGCTTTTAGTCACTTTTTCAATGGCGTCACAAAGGTCGCCGCAATCCAGGTTTTGGAATAAAATATCGCCCGTGCGCAGAGGGCCGGAAAGTGGCTTTTGTGCAAAAACCCCAAGGCTCAGGAAAGAGAACGCCAAAAGAAATTGTACGAAACGCAAAGCAAATTATTTTTGAGTGAAAGGAAGTAATTCTTCAATAATAGCGCGGTTGTTACTCAATCTGGGGACCTTATGCTGTCCACCCAATTTATTCTTGTTTTTCAGCCAGTTCGAAAACCCACCTTTAGGCATAATATGCACGATTGGCATTCTTAAAGCAATATCCTTGTATCGTTTCGCTTCGTAATCTGAATTAATCGCCTTCAAAGCGGTGTCCATTTCCGTAACAAAAACATCCAGAGAACAAGGCAATTTTTCGAATTCAATAATCCATTCGTGTGTACCGTTTGTTTTGCCGGTCATAAAAACCGGAGCAGCACTATAATCATTAACCACAGCGCCTGTCAGTTTGCATGCTTCTGCAATGGCGTCGTCTGCATTATCCACTATCACTTCTTCCCCAAATGCATTCAGGAAGAATGTAGTACGGCCGGTAATCTTAATTCTGAAAGGAGAAATGGTGGTAAACTGAACAGTATCCCCAATAACATAACGCCATAAACCCGTATTGGTACTGATGACCATGGCATAATTGACATTTTGCTTTACGCCTTTCAGGGTAAGAACGGTAGGGTTTTCGCTTCCAAATTCGTCCATCGGGATGAATTCGTAAAAAATCCCATGATTGAGAAACAACAACATGCCTTCCTCTTCTTCTGAATCCTGGGAAGCAAAAAATCCTTCTGAAGCATTATATGAATCGATATAATGCATTTTATCGGATGGGATATACAGTTTAAACTGCTCTTTATAAGGCTTAAAGCTAACGCCACCATGCAGATATAACTCCAGGTTTGGCCAAACTTCAAGCATATTTTTTGCACCGGTTATTTCCAGAATCCGCTTGAACAAAACGATGGTCCAGGTAGGAACGCCGGTAATAAAAGTCACATTTTCATGAATAGTACTTTGCGCAATCATTTCGATTTTCGCCTCCCATTCCTCCATTAGTGCAATAGATAAATCCGGAGTACGCAAAAACTGACCCGTCCAGGGCATGTTTTGCATCATCACCGCCGAAAGGTCACCATAGAAAGTGTCTTCGCTCAACTGGTTGAGCTGGTGGCTGCCACCAATAACGAGACATTTACCGGAAGTGATTTTTGAATCAGGATGCTTGGAAAGATAAAGTGCTACTGCATCTTTACCGCTTTTATAATGATTATCGTCCAATGCCTCTTTTGAAACCGGAATAAATTTGCTTTTATCGGAAGTGGTGCCGCTGCTTTTGGCAAACCATGTAATTTCGGATGGCCAAAGGATATTTTGCTCTCCTTCGAGGATGCGCTGAATGTAAGGTTTTAGCGAATCGTAATTATTGAGCGGGACTTTTTGTTGAAATTCAGCAATACTGTTTAAATGCTCAAATCCATACTTTTTTCCATATTCGGTAAACTGGGCGCTACCAATCAAATCGTTGAAAACGCGCTTTTGCGTGTCGATTGGATTGAGCATGAAATTATCAATCACACTTGTGCGTAGTTTCAAAAAACTTTTGATAGCAGGACTGAGAATTCCCATATTTAAAATAATCGGTATTGGTGGTTTCGTGGCACAAAAATAGCATTGCCTTCTAAAGGAACAAATATTTTAGCCTTCAACAGTGTAAATCTTTCTTTTCAACTCGAAATTTTGCCCAAGATACACTTTTCGAACTTGTTCATCTGCAGCTAATTCTTCCGCAACACCTGCTTTAAGTATCTGTCCTTCAAACAACAGATAGGCTCTGTCTGTGATAGACAAGGTTTCCTGCACATTATGATCGGTAATAAGAATGCCGATATTTTTAAATTTCAATTTAGCGACAATAGACTGAATATCCTCTACAGCAATTGGGTCGATACCGGCAAAAGGTTCATCAAGCAGGATAAATGCCGGATTCGCGGCTAAAGCACGGGCTATTTCAACCCGCCGTCTTTCGCCACCCGAAAGGCTCATACCAAGGCTGGTGCGGATATGGGTAATATTAAACTCATCCAGCAGCTCGTCGGCAATTTGTTCGCGCTGTTCGTCTTTGAGATCTTTGCGCGTTTGCAAAATAGCCATCAGGTTGTCATACACACTGAGCTTGCGGAAAATAGAACTTTCCTGCGGCAGATACCCAATGCCCTGCCGGGCGCGGGCGTGAATAGGGTCGAAGGTCATATCATGACCATCCAGCGTGATAGTGCCTTTATCCGAAGGCACTAAACCTACAATCATGTAAAAAGTGGTGGTTTTACCGGCACCATTAGGGCCGAGCAAACCAACAATCTGGCCTGCATTCACTTCGAGGCTGACGTCTTTAACCACCTGACGGCCTTTATAACTTTTCGCCAAATGCGATGCGACAAGAGTTTTCACGTTAGTTTTTCTCTGGAATAAAGACGGTACTGACACGCTGAGTATCTTTGCCACCTTCAGCATTCAGTTTCTGCTGGGCCAAATCGTATTGAATTTTGGCGCTTTTTACTACGCTGCCACTCTGGTTGATTTCGGCATTTCCGGTGAGTGTCAAAACTCTGGTCGCTACGTCATAACGAATTTCGTTGGCCATGGCTGCAATAGGTTTGTCACCATCCAGTACCTGGGAATAAGAGGCCGGGGTGCCGCTGGCGATAAACACTTCTTTGCCCTGACCTTTGGAGCTGTCTACTTCCAGGCGTTCTGCTTTTATTTGCAGAGAACCCTGGGTTACCAAAACATTGCCAAGATAAATCAGTTTTTTCTCTTTAACGCTGCCGTCAAAGTTATCGGAGCTGACATTGACAGGTTCGGAGAAATCGTTGTTAGTTGCCTGACATGCCAGCGAGAACAGGCCCAGCAGCACTGCCAGCAGCAGATTATTTTTCATGGCGGTAAACCGTCCCTTTATGTTGATTAAGTTGAAGTTTCTGGCTGACTAAGTCGACTTCGACCCCACGGCCGTTAATTGCAAAGCCATCACCGCTGATCACCACTTGTTGTTTGGTCTGGATCAGTTGTTGTTCAAACA
>DLGS01000009.1:5297-6130 GCA_002482815.1 Bacteroidetes bacterium UBA7688 | reverse complement strand
GCTTTTATCAGCCCACGTGCATATGCCATCACCCATCGTATGCACCATGCCTATACCGACACGGAGCTTGACCCGCATTCTCCTCACCACCAGAATACGGTAATGAAAATGATGTGGCGTACACGAAATTTTGTATTGGGCATTTTTAAAAACACAATGGAGATTGATCCACGTTTTGCAAAGAATGTACCGGATTGGCCCTGGTTCGACAAAATGGCTAACAGCCAGGCGTCGCGTATTGTTTGGGTTTTGATATACATCGCTTTCTATGCAACATTTGCAAGCAGTTATTGGTTATTCCTTTTATTACCTATAACAGTGGCAATGGGTCCTATTCAGGGCGCAATAATCAATTGGTGCGCTCATAAATACGGCTACCGCAATTTTGAACAAAAAAACAAGTCGACCAACCTCTTGCGTATTGATTTGATTTTCCTTGGAGAATCTTATCACCACAACCATCATAAATATCCGGCAGCAATTAATATGGCCATGCGCCCGTTCGAGTTCGACCCGGTGTATCATGTCATCCGTTTCTTCAATATGGTAGGTATTGTTAAAATCCGTCAGGCCAAACTGGTAGAAAAGGAACATGTAGACCATATTCCTGAAAAACTGGTTCTGGTAAAAGCCGTTTAGTCTACAGCTGAGCTATTAATTCATCCATATCAATGCCGTTGTGCGTCTCTTCATAGGTGCACTCGGCATTTTTTATGAGTAATAATTGAGGAGATTCGTGCGGAACAGCAAATACTTCAGCAATTTTATTGGAAACCGGACGGTAAGCCAGCAAATCAAGGTAATAAAAATCCACACCTTCCGGCTGATCAGCC
>DLGS01000009.1:0-5216 GCA_002482815.1 Bacteroidetes bacterium UBA7688 | reverse complement strand
ATGCTGCAACGGGTACTGTGTTTAAAAATCACAACTGGTTTTGTGTTGCTTAATTCTTTTATTTCTTCAAGTTGTGCTTCTGATGTTAAGGGTATCCAATTCATACTGCAAACCTAAGGCAATTTAAAGTGAATGGCAGATACCCATAAACAATGTATCGTAAGGTTTTAATTATTTTATATCCCGAACATTGCATGGCACGATTTTGGGTATATTGCATACTGTACAACCTCACAATTAAAATCAAAAAAATGCTGGAAGACTTAATGAAAATGCTGCAAAACAGCGGACAGGAGTCTGTGATCAACAACCCTGCTGTGCCAAATGAGCACAACAATGCGGTATTACAATCTGCAGGAAGTTCTATTATGGACACCATAAAAGGAATGATGGCAAACGGCCAGGGCGATCAGGTGGCTCAATTGGCAAATGACCCCAACAGCCCGGCAGCTCAACTTATGCAGAATGGATTTGTGCAAAATATCATGCAAAAATTTGGTATAAATGGTGACGCTGCAAAAGGAATCGCCGCATCCTTAATTCCAACCGTACTGTCTCAGCTAAACAAGGGAAATGGACAAGCAGGCGCCGGCGGGCTGAATCTATCGAACATTTCATCTATGTTGGGCAAAACAGGATTGGACAAAGATGGCGACGGCGATGTAGACCTGAAAGACGTTACTAAAATGTTTGGTTTTTAGTACCATAGACTGATACTTTACATCAATCTGAATCCCCGCAGAAATTGCGGGGATTTTTATATATAAAGCTATTGTGAAAACAAATTCATCAAAAGAAAATTGAGTTTATCTTCGCAGCAAATCCGACTTTGCGTGCCTGATATCATTAACCTCCTTTCCGATCATATAGCCAACCAGATTGCTGCAGGCGAAGTCATTCAACGACCAGCCTCAGCTGTAAAGGAATTGCTGGAGAATGCGGTAGATGCCGGTGCCACAGAAATTCAGCTTGTCATAAAAGATGCCGGAAAAGAATTGATCCAGGTGATTGATAATGGTAAAGGGATGTCGCCAACAGACGCACGAATGAGCTTTGAGCGTCACGCCACTTCCAAGATTCAAAAAATAGAAGACCTGTTTTCTATCCGCACAATGGGTTTTAGGGGCGAAGCCCTGGCATCGATGGCTGCTGTCGCTCAAATGGAACTAAAGACACGCCGTGGTGAAGATGAAGTTGGTTCGCAAATTATCATTGAAGGTTCGGAAGTGCTGAGCCAGGAGCCCTGCGCTGCTGCATTTGGAACGAATATTATGCTGAAGAATTTGTTCTTTAATGTGCCTGCACGGCGCAATTTCCTGAAAAGCAACACCACCGAACTACGCAACATTGTTGACGAGTTTACCCGTATCGCTTTGGCGCATCCGGCTGTAGCTTTCCGTTATTTCAGCAACGGGACAGAACAATATCATTTGCAATCCGGCAGCCTGAAAGCAAGAATTGTAGCCCTTTTCGGCAATAGTTATGAGAAAAAACTGGTACCTGTTTCCGAGCAAACGGATTTCCTGAATATTCATGGCTTTGTTGGAAAACCTGATGCGGCAACCAAAACCAGGGGAATGCAATATTTCTTCCTGAACAACCGCTTTATCAGGAGCAATTATTTGAATCACGCCCTCGTACAGGCATATGATGGTTTGATTCCGAAAGATCTTTTTCCGTTTTATATTTTATTCCTGGAACTGGATCCGGCAAGAGTAGATGTGAATGTGCACCCAACCAAACAGGAAGTAAAATTCGAAGATGATCAACTGATGTATGCTTATCTGAATGCATCGGTAAAACATGCATTGGCCAGAAATAATATTGCACCTTCGCTGGACTTTTCACTGAGTAGTGAGATTCAGCAATTACCCTCTGTTCAGTTGCCCCAAAGCCAGCAGGATGTGGATGCAGCACGTAGCAGCTATCTGAGCAATAGTTTCAGCCAGAAAAACCAGGCACATTTTATCGATAAAAAAGATGGTCTTAACCGCTGGAAAGAGGTGTATGAAATTGCAGGGCACCTTCCCGAAAAGAATATGACACAGGCGGAGATTCAGGCCAATTTACCATCTGCAGTACAACAAAAATCTACCCTGAGCGGAGGCAGCAATAAACAAAACATTCTGCTTGTTCAGGGTTCCATGCTGGTCACAACCGTCAAATCGGGACTGATGTATATCCATATCCGCAGGGCACAGGAAAGGATTTGGTATGAACGGTTAATGAGCCAATGGGAAGATGGAAAGACTGCTTCCCAAAGGGTATTATTTCCCTTGAATTACGAAGTAATACCGCAGGACGAACCATTATTGTTGTCGCTATTGCCCGACCTGGCCAGGATAGGTTTTGATATCAGTCATTTTGGTAAAAATACTTTTGTCGTACAAGGTATTCCTTCGGGAATGACTGCCGGCGAAGAAAAAAACATATTGGATGAACTGCTGGAACACAGCAAAAACGAAAGCAATAAAGCTACAGAAGTGAATGCACATGCTATGTTGGTAAAAATCGCCCGCAGGATGGCCCTTGCACAAACAGATTATTTCCAGCCGGAAAACCAGCAGGCACTGATAGACGAATTATTTGCCTGCAGCCAACCTGAATTTACACCGAACGGAAAAAAAGTTTTTGGCGTGATGCCAAAAGAAGATCTTGACAGTTTATTGGGTTAGGATTTCTTACACAAAATGGTTATCCAGTTGTTTCGCGTATTCACTTTCCGGATAGTAAAACCTGCATCAATAGCTGATTTGCTCACCATTGTTTCGTCCTCAGACAACAAACCACTCATCAGCAAAGTACCATTAGCAGATAGTAAACCGTGCATTGTTTCCATATAATTAAGGAGAATATGCCGATTAATATTGGCTAAAACAATATCGAAAGAATGTTTGCCGGTAAGCGTTTCAATCCCATCCATGCTCACATCGATATGGTTGCAATTATTGAGCTGGATATTCTCTTTTGTATTTTCATAAGACCATTCATCATTGTCAATAGCTACAACTTTCCTTGCACCCAACTTTTCAGCAAGAATAGCCAGCACACCGGTTCCTGTACCGAAATCGAACACACTTTTATTGTTGAAATCAATTTCCTCCATTTGCGCTACCATCAGGTGCGTGGTGGCATGATGCCCTGTTCCAAAAGACATTTTGGGCGTAATAACAATATCATACTTTGTAGAAGCAGGAATGGCATGAAAGTGTGCCCGTATCGTACAAAAATCACCAATAATTACCGGTTCAAAATCAGCTTCCCATTCCGCATTCCAATTGCGTGGAGCAATGGTTTCCATATCAGCTTTCAGGCCTGATTCATTCAGTACAGCATTAATCTCTGCTTCTTTATAATCTGCTTCTGACACAAACGCAATCAAATGTGTTGCGTGTTCTTCAAATCCTTCAATGCCCGCTTCTGTAAGCGCTGCTATTAATAAATCACGATTTTCGGAAACTGCAGATGGTATAGTTAACTGATAATAATTCAATGTTGAAAATTTTATAGTAAAAATGGCCGCTCCGGATGAAGCAGCCATTTTTGCATTTAATAAATAATATAATAATTAAGCAATTGTAATGCTGTTGTCAAGATAAACATCTTGAATTGTGTTCAACAATTCAACACCCACTTTCATATCTTTCTGGAATGCTTTACGACCACTGATAAGCCCCATACCACCGGCACGTTTGTTTACAACAGCTGTCATTACTGCTTCTGCAAGGTCAGTAGCACCTTTAGATTCTCCACCTGAGTTGATCAGACCAACGCGGCCCATGTAGCAATTCGCAACCTGGTAACGGGTCAAATCAATCGGATGATCTGTAGTCAGTTTTGCGTAAACATCTTTATGTGTTTTACCCACAGTGATAGCATTATATCCGCCATTGTTTGTTGGCAATTTTTGTTTGATAATATCCGCCTGGATAGTTACACCCAAATGATTAGCCTGCGCTGTAAGGTCAGCAGCAGCGTGATAGTCCACACCATCTTTCTTGAAGTCGTTGCTGCGCAAATAGCACCACAATACCGTAGCCATACCCAATTCGTGCGCATACTCAAACGCTTTAGCCACCTCTACAATCTGACGATTGCTTTCTGGTGAACCAAAATAAATGGTAGCACCGATTGCAGTAGCACCCATATTCCATGCATCTTTGATCTGACCGAACATAATCTGATCATAAGCATTTGGGTAAGAAAGAAATTCGTTGTGATTTACTTTAACGATAAAAGGAATTTTGTGTGCGTATTTACGCGCTACATTTCCCAATACACCAAAAGTGGAGCAAACAGCGTTACAACCACCTTCCATAGCCAGTTTCACGATATTTTCAGGATCAAAATAAATTGGATTCGGAGCGAAAGATGCACCTGCACTATGCTCAATACCCTGGTCAACAGGAAGAATTGAAACATAACCGGTTCCAGCCAAACGACCGTGATTGTTTAACGCTTCAATACTGCGAAGTGTTTGAATATTGCGGTTGGAATGCATCCAAACATCATCTGTAAAAGTTGAAGAAGGCAAGTGCAACATTGATTTGTCAATTGTTGTACACTTATGATCCAAATAAAAAGCGGCCTGGTCGCCTAGTAATTCCTGAATTTTCTGTGATGCCATTGTATATGCTATATAATATTTTTAAAAATAATTTTGCAAAAGTAACTTTTTTTTAGACAAAAGATATAAGATAATAGACTGAAGATTTCAATAAGCTGTTGTCTTGCGTCTTTAATCTTGCGTCTTCAATCTTTCTTATCTACTGTAATTCGGCGCCTCCTTTGTAATCACCACATTGTGCGGATGACTTTCCGCCATTGATGCTGCTGTAATGCGCACAAACTGAGATTGTTCCTGCAAAGCTTTAATATCTTTTGCTCCGCAATATCCCATTCCTGCTCTTAGTCCGCCAACGAATTGTTGCATGATTTCACTCAGGTTGCCTTTGTAAGGTACGCGGCCGACAATACCTTCCGGAACTAATTTTTTAATATCTGCTTCCACATCCTGGAAATAACGGTCGCTGGAACCTTCTTTCATTGCTTCCACAGAACCCATTCCGCGGTAAGATTTGAATTTACGGCCTTCGTAGATAATTGTTTCGCCCGGACTTTCTTCCGTACCGGCAAAAATAGAACCAGCCATTACACAGTTGGCACCGGCTGCAATAGCCTTTACCATATCGCCGGTATAACGGATACCACCATCA
>DLGS01000102.1 GCA_002482815.1 Bacteroidetes bacterium UBA7688 | reverse complement strand
TAACCAACTGAGCTATAGGCCCTTTTGCTTTTCAGCAAATTGGACTGCAAATGTAGGAGATTTTAACCAAAAACATAAGTCTAAACGAATTATTTTTGCGGAATGATTAAAGGTATAAAACATATCATTTTCGATTTAGGCAATGTATTGCTCAATATCAATCCAAGCCTTACCGATACTGCACTAAGAGAACTGAAAATACCCGACTTTGACACGGTATATCAGAATCTGATAAAGCAGGATATTTTTAATCAACTTGAAACAAACCATATCAGCGGGACACAATTTGTTGAGATCATCAAAAGCGCCGCCGGCATTCCCCTGCAGGACCACGAGATTATTAATGCATGGAATGCCCTGCTGCTGGATTTTCCGCTGCGGAGGCTGCAAATCCTTCAGCAACTGCAATTACATTATGACCTCGTCCTGCTGAGCAACACCAATGAAATACACGAACAGCAATTCAACCAAACACTTCATTCGGCGCACGGCATTCCGAATATCGGGGTGTTTTTCGACAAGGTTTACTATTCCCATCGCGTAGGAATGCGCAAACCAAACCCGGCTCTCTTCCAAAGAGTGTTAGATGAATGTTCTTTCAAACCGGAACATACTTTGTTTATCGACGACATCGAAGAAAACACAAATGCAGCTTCTGCCTTAGGTATTCAAAGTGTCTGGCTTAAGGAAGGAATGACTATAGAAAAAGATATTTTTCTTGCTATCAATAACTGAGATAAACCTTAAATTTGCGTTGTATGAAGGGTGCAAAAATTTTGGTTACAGGCGGCTGCGGATATATAGGCGGCCATACTATTGTTGATCTGGTAAATAATGGCTTTGATGTAATTTCAGTAGATGATTTATCCCGCGGTTCACTGAGAATGTTGGGCGGTATTGAAGAAATTCTGGGTATAACTATAAAAAATTACAAAGTTGATTTAACCAATCTCGACGATACTCAGGCTATTTTTATTGAAAACCCTGATATTATAGGGATAATACATTTTGCAGCCTACAAATCGGTTAACGAATCTGTACTTGAACCACTGAAGTATTATCGCAACAATCTCAACTCGCTGGTCAATATCCTTCAGTGTGCAAAAGATTATATGGTACCCAATGTTGTCTTTTCATCGTCCTGTTCAGTCTACGGCAATGCCACAAAATTACCTGTTGACGAATTGACACCGCTTACCACAGCTGAATCACCCTATGCCTTTACCAAGCAAATCGGAGAGGTGATTTGTGCAGATTTTGCCAAACAAAATGAAGGGATAAATATCAGCTTGTTACGGTATTTCAATCCTGTTGGTGCGCACCCTTCTATTCTCATTGGAGAATTGCAGGAAAAACCAGAAAACCTGGTACCGGTTATCACCCAGACTGCTATTGGAAAAAGAGCAGACATGACTGTTTTTGGCACCGATTATGATACACGCGATGGCTCATGCATCCGTGATTATATACACGTAATGGACATTGCCAATGCACATACCAAAGCGCTGCAATACTTGATTGCGGGTAAGAATAAGGATTCCGTCGAAGTTTTCAATCTTGGTTCCGGCAATGGTGTTTCTGTGCTGGAATTAATTCAATCATTTGAAGAGGTTTCAGGGAAAAAGCTCAATTATATCCTTGGTCCCCGCCGGGCGGGTGATGTAATTGCGGTATATGCAGATAACTCTAAAGCCCGTAAATTATTGGGCTGGATGATACAATACCAACTTTCCCAGATGATGGATACGGCCTGGCGTTGGCAACAAAAATTGCATGTCGACGAGCAAATGCATTTGAATTAGTCAAAAACTCCTTTCTGTTTCTTTTTGTTTTATAAAATGCAGCAATTAATCCAATGACTTTCCTTTTGTCGTTGGATTTGACGCTTCTAAATTTATTTATAATCCAGATTTAAAAGAAGCAAGCTGACCTTCCTGTTGTGGTTAACATTATGACATAAAAAAAAGAGATTGTGGGTTAGAACAATCTCTTTTTTTATTCGTAAATGCTAAAATAAAATTACTTCTTTTTAGCAGGCGCTGCTTTTTTTGCTGGTGCAGCTTTTTTAGCAGGCGCTGCTTTTTTAGCAGGTGCTGCTTTTTTAGCAGGTGCTGCTTTCTTAGCAGGTGCTGCTTTTTTAGCAGGTGCTGCTTTTTTAGCAGGTGCTGCTTTTTTAGCAGGTGCTGCTTTTTTTGCTGGTGCCGCTGCTTTTTTTGCAGGTGCTGCCGCTTTTTTTGCAGGTGCAGGTGCTGCTTTTTTCGCAGGAGCTGCTTTCTTTGCTGTTGCCATAACCGTTGGAATTTAATTTGGGGTTAGTAAAACTCTTTATGGCAAAACAGTTGAGGTAAGTTACGCCTCAGCTGTTGCTGTGATTTCTTTTACAGAAATCAATGTTTTGTTTCTTGTTTTGCGGAATTCAACGATACCGTCTGTAAGTGCAAAAATGGTAAAATCTTTACCCAAACCTACGTTGGTTCCTGGATGGTAAACCGTACCGCGCTGACGCACGATGATGTTACCTGAAATAGCTGGCTGACCGCCAAATATTTTTACGCCAAGACGTTTACTCTCCGAGTCTCTGTTATTCCTTACACTACCTTCACCTTTCTTATGTGCCATTTTTTATTATTCTTTTACTGTATTAAAAACAAATGTAACAATTCAATTTTAAAAATTATGCAATTGCATTAATTTTTATTTTAGTCAACGACTGGCGATGACCATTTGATTTTTGGTAACCTTTACGGCGTTTCTTTTTAAACACGATTACTTTGTCACCTTTCAGGTGCTCAACGATTTCAGCTTTTACTGATGCTGATACCGATTTGCCAAATGAAAAATTTGCGCCCTCGCCTGTCATCAACACTTGTTGAAATTCTACGGCATCGCCCACCTGGCCTGCCAATCTGTGCACAAACAATTGATCGTCTTTCTTAACTTTAAATTGCTGGCCAGCTATAGTTACTATTGCAAACATGATACTCCAAGATATTTTGCGCAAAAGTAATAAGTTTTTTTCTTTTTATCAAAAAAGATTTTTTATTACTTTGTCACAGGTGAAAAAAATTATTTATTCATTGTTGCCAAAAACTCTTCGTTTGTCTTCGTACCGCGCATTTGTTGCAGTAAAAAATTCATCGCCTCATCTGCGTTCATATCGGCAAGGTGCTTCCGCAAAATCCATATTTTACCATGCACATCCTTTTCAAACAGCAAATCGTCGCGGCGTGTAGAGGAAGCGACCAGGTCAATTGCCGGATAAATTCGACGATTGGCAAGTTTTCTGTCCAGTTGCAGCTCCATATTACCCGTCCCTTTGAATTCCTCAAAGATTACCTCATCCATTTTAGATCCGGTGTCTATTAAGGCCGTAGCTAAAATAGTTAATGAACCGCCATTTTCTATTTTACGTGCCGCACCAAAAAATTGTTTCGGTTTTTGCATTGCATTTGCCTCCACACCACCGCTTAATACTTTTCCGCTTGAAGGAGCGACTGTATTGTGCGCACGGGCAAGTCGGGTAATCGAATCCAATAGGATGACTACGTCATGGCCAACTTCAACCAGCCTTTTCGCTTTTTGAAGTGCGATCGTGGCCACTTTAACGTGTTTGTCAGCTGGTTCATCAAAGGTTGAAGCGATTACTTCTGCACGAACACTCCTTTGCATATCAGTAACCTCCTCCGGACGCTCGTCAATCAATACAACCATCAGATAGCATTCCGGATGGTTTGCTGCAATTGCATTGGCAATTTCTTTCAGCAGCATCGTCTTACCCGTCTTTGGCTGAGCCACAATCAAGCCGCGCTGACCTTTACCTATCGGTGTAAACAAATCAACAATCCTTGTACTGTAGTTGGAGCCCGAAGTAGACAAACTCAGCTTTTCGAACGGAAACAGGGGTGTAAGATAATCAAATGGAACACGGTCACGGATTTCGTCCGGCAAGCGACCATTAATGGTATCAACCTTTACAAGGGCGAAGTATTTCTCGCCTTCCTTTGGTGCTCTTACAGTTCCTTTTACCGTGTCACCGGTTTTAAGGCCAAATAATTTTACCTGTGATGGGGATACATATATATCATCAGGAGAATTGAGGTAATTATAATCACTGCTGCGCAAAAAGCCATATCCATCGGGCATCATTTCCAACACACCTTCACTTTGCACCACGCCATCAAATTCTACATTATAACTACCATATTGCTGCTCGCGCGGCTTCCGGTTGTTATTCTGCTGGTTATTCTGTGGATTAACCGGTCTGTCTGAAACGATGGTTTCCTGCGGCGGTTGAATATCACTGGTGGATTCTGTTGGCATAATAATGCCTGAATCTTCCGTGGTTTCCTGAGCTTCTGTTTTTGCAACAGGCGGTTGTGGTTGTTCAACCGGCCTCGGATTGGGCCTTGGGTTTGGTGTATGTTGGGGCTTTTGTCTCCTTTGCTCAAATTGTTCCGGGCGTGCAGGCCTGTTATTTTGCTGAACAGAATTTCGCTGTTGGGGTTGTGGTACAGCAGGAGCTGCATCTGGGTTTTTTTCTTCCGGAACAGACTGGGCAGTTTCGGCTTTGATTACCGGTTGTTCTGCAGGCCGCTGCTCTATCGGCTTTTCTTCATTTTGCACTGCTTTTTCGGCAGGAACAACTTCTGCAACTTTTGGCTTGCGTGCACGTTTTATCGGACGCTCCTCTGCTGCTGCGGGCT
>DLGS01000339.1 GCA_002482815.1 Bacteroidetes bacterium UBA7688 | reverse complement strand
ATGCCCGCATACCTGGCCTTAACATTTGGGAATACGACAGAGGTGGCCTACAGCTTGGCATTGGTGGTCGTGGTCTAAGTCCCAATCGTTCTTCAAATTTCAACATTCGCCAGAACGGATACGACATCAGCGCAGATGCGCTCGGCTATCCCGAAAGCTATTACACACCATCTTCGGAAGCCATTGATAGAATTGAAATCATTCGTGGTGCAGCAAGTTTGCAATATGGCCCTCAGTTTGGTGGCCTTATCAATTTTGTGATGAAAGAAGGGCCGAGGGAAAAACCTTTTGAATTGACCACAAGGCAAACTGCTGGTTCATTTGGCTTTGTCAACAGCTTCAATAGTATTGGAGGTACAGTAGCCAAAAAGAAACTGAATTATTATGCCTTCTACCAATTTAAAAAAGGGGATGACTGGCGCCCCAACAGCCATTACGACCAACATAATGCTTATGTGCACTTGGCTTATGATGTCACGAAAAAATTAAAAATTACTGGCCAATACACTTTAATGAAATACCTGGCACAACAGCCCGGAGGCCTCACTGATGCAGACTTTGAAAAAGATGCGTCGCAATCTATTCGAGCACGCAATTGGTTTCGGGTGGATTGGAATTTAGTAAGCCTGAATTTTGATTTTAAAATCAATGAAAACTCGCGCATCAATTTCCGCAACTACACGCTGCAAGGTGGTCGTGATGCTGTCGGACTTTTGTCTTACATCAATCGCCCTGACAATGGCGGCAACCGTGATGTCATGACTGACCAATACAGCAATTTCGGGTCGGAACTTCGCTATATCCGGCAATACAAGTTAATGAATAAACTGCAAAGTACATTCCTTGTAGGTGGACGATTGTACAAAGGTCTTACCCTTCGTCAGCAAGGGGATGGCACAGATGGCAGCGACGCTGATTTTAAGTTCCTCAGCGATACCGCCAATAGTTCCAACTTCCGGTTTCCGGGCACCAACCTCGCTGCATTTGTAGAAAATATTTTCCAAATCAATAAGCGCTGGACCATTACACCAGGTATTCGTGCCGAGCATATCAATACCAAAGCTGATGGCTATTACTATAAGCAGAATAAATTTATTGCCCCCGATAAAATAGTTGAAACCAAAGAAAGTCCGCGGGGATTTGCGCTATTGGGCATTGGCTCGGCCTACAAAACAAAATGGGGTGGAGAATTCTATGCCAATATTTCGCAGAATTATCGTTCTATAAATTTCAATGACATTCGGGTTGTGAATGAGAATTTTAGAGTAGATGCCAATTTGAAAGACGAAACAGGATACAATGCTGATGCAGGTTTCAGAGGGAATTTTGAAGGATGGTTATATATTGATGCCAGTGTTTTTTATCTTCGTTACAACGACCGAATTGGTTCGGTTTTTTCCCGCGACAGCAACTATATGGCTTACCGTCTGCGCACCAATGTTGCTGACAGTCGCAACATAGGGCTTGAATGCTTGGTGGAAGGTGATATTTTAAAAGCCATTAGCAAAGGCAAGTCAAAATATAAACTCAATGTGTACACTAATTTATCACTAATCGATGCACGCTATATCAATACCAAAAACACCGCTATTGCTAATAAATTAGTGGAGAATGTACCACCAATATTGTTTAGAACCGGAACGTCTTTTGGCACCACACGATTCAATATTACCTATCAGTTTTCCTACCAGGCCAAGCAATACTCTGATGCCACAAATACAGAAATTACGCCTACTGCTGTTGATGGGGCCATACCTGCTTTTGCGGTAATGGATTTGAGCCTTAGCTACAATTGGCGCCACTTTACAGTCTATTCGGGTGTGAATAATTTGGCCAACAAAAAGTACTTTACGCGCCGTGCTGATGGCTATCCCGGCCCGGGAATTTTACCTGCCGACAAAAGGAATTTTTACATGACCCTACAGTACAAATTGTAGTAAGAATCAATTTAAAAGAATCGTTTCAGAAAAATCCAGCGAAAATCAATCCGTATTTTTATAACATTCTTAAGAACCTTCGGTTTTAGTTAGTTATTTTGTGGGTCTTAATACACTTCAATGAAAAAAATACTATTTCTTTTTTCAATCTCAATGATTGTAAATTGTTTTTGTTCCAACGCGCAAAAACTCAAGCCTGGTTTTGACAAGAAAGAATACATTGAACTCCTGAAATTGACAGCCAAACATACCAATCCGGATTTTTTTAAGGATATTCCTGCACCGGATAATTTCAATATGCAATATCGTTCTCCAATAACAGGTCTGGATAATGCATGGGAACTTTGGACTGACAAAAAAGGAACAGCTGCTATAAGTGTAAGAGGAACAACTGCCAAACCCGTTAGCTGGCTGGCTAATTTTTACGCTGCTATGGTACCAGCTCAAGGCGCTATTAAATTATCTTCAACTTCTACTTTTCAATACAGGCTAGCAGACCATCCCGCTGCAACGGTTCATGCAGGATGGCTATTGGCCTTAGCATCAATGGCACCGGATATCGTTCAGCACATTGACTCATGTTATAAAACAGGGATCAAAAATATTTACCTTGTCGGACATAGTCAGGGTGGTGGAATTACTTATCTGCTCACTGCCTACTTATATCAATTACAAAAACAGAATTTATTACCATCAGATATTCGCTTCAAGACCTACTGCAGCGCAGGCCCTAAGCCAGGCAATTTATTCTTTGCTTACGATTATGAAGCAATGACACAGGAGGGTTGGGCTTTCAACGTTGTCAATACCAGCGATTGGGTACCTGAAGTTCCGCTAAGCGTGCAGACATCCGGCGATTTCAATGAAATCAATCCGTTTCGTGATGTGAAGAAAGCAATTAACAAATTAGGATTCCCAAAAAATATCGCATTGCGTTATGTATACAACAGAATGGATAAGCCCAGCAGAAGAGCTCAGCGGAATTATCAAAAATATCTGGGCAATATGATGTCGAAAATGGTACACAAAAACCTGAAAGAATCTGAAAAACCTACCTTCTCCAATAGCAGCAATTACGTACGTACAGGACATTACATTGTTCTTGTAGGAGATGAGGCCTATTTCAAAAAATATAGTGATGATAAAATGAAAATCTTTCAGCATCACATGCCAAACGTTTACTACTATCTTGCAATGAGCTACCTGAAATAAAAAATCCGCTTCCTTACCAGAAGCGGATTTTTTTATTGAGATTATTCTATTTAATGTTTTTAATCTGAGTCTGATATACTTCTGGCCTGCTCCTATTGATAGGTATTCCCAAGGCTTCATAAATATAATCCTGCGCTACGGTTCGAGCGCTTAATCTGTTGATTGCGCCGTTCTCAGCACTTGGGCAAACACGGTTGGATAGAAAAACAAACACGATTCCATTTGCAGGATCTGCCCAGGCGCATGTGCCTGTGAAGCCTTGATGACCAAATGTGTAACCACTGCACCTTTCACCGCAAGGACCGGCATCATTTCTTTCATTGCTTGCTTTATCGAATCCTAAACCTCGTCGGCTACCGAC
>DLGS01000136.1 GCA_002482815.1 Bacteroidetes bacterium UBA7688 | reverse complement strand
GCCCAAACAAATTTAGCCACAGAATATGGTCTGGACACAAGCCTTGCCCTTGTGGATACCTGCCCGGTTAAAAATATAGTTGAGTACTTCTCAGTCAATGCAAAATATCCGGAAAGCTCCATGTCCCTGCTCAAGCGGATCAGGCTAAAAGCAAAAGATGAAAATCAGATATTCAAACAGAATGGTTTTGTCAGTTTCAGGTTTACCATCAATTGCAAAGGCCTGGCGTCTTCGTATAGCCTTTTTATGCTGGACGAGCATTATAAAGAAATAAAATTCGAACAATCAACCATTCGCTTTTTTTATGATTTTGTCAGAAGCCTGAAGCAATGGAAAGTTCAGCCCACCAATAAATACGGCGAAAAATATTCCTGTTATAATGCTTACCTAAACTTTCAAATCAGAGATGGGAAAATTCTATCAGTGGCGCCTTAGCCTTTTGTTTCTTTTATTGATTTCAAGTTCAGCAAAAGCACAACAGGATTTTTGTAAAAAACAAGAATGGAAGGACAGTGCGACAAATATTTTGTTTCAGCAAAATTATATGAGCAACAAGTGGCAACACATTTGTGATTCAATTTTGACCATTTGTCCGGATGATGACTATATCTGGCAAATGAAAGCGATGCCGAGATTTAAAGGTGGCTACTACGATTGCGCCAGTTTGGACAAAGCCGTTAGCATCAATCCTGAAATGCGTCTTCCTTACAGGGCTTTTATGAAATGTACTTTTGCAAAAGATTACTATGGTGCGATTGTTGACTTAAAAGCAGCCGAAGCATTGATTAACGGCGGAGGACTGATGGACCATAGTTTTTCCTTCTACCTTGGATTGTGTTACCTGGGAATTGAGCAGGCAGACAGCGCTGCGTTTTATTTTGAAAAAGATATAGCCCACCAAAGTCAGACAATGGGAAAAGGAAATGAACATTACAACAGTTTATTTTATCTTGGTTTGTCTTATTTACAAGCCAAGCAAATCAGCAAAGCAGAAAAATACCTGAAAGCGAGCATCAAAGCTTATTCCAGGTTTCCGGAACCGAATTTCTATTTAGGGAAGTTACTCGTTTTGAAAAACGAAAAGAAAGAAGCAAAACGCCATTTTGAACAATCGAAAAAGTTCCTTTCAGAGGGAGCTACAATGAATGAAGACAATAACTTTTATGTAGACTATCCTTTCCAGATAGGACTTTCAGATATTGAAAAAGATTTGGAACAATGAATTTACGCGAACAAATATTACAGGAACACTCAAGAGATAATACAATTTTAATTGCCAATTGGGTTGGTAACGACAAAAAGCGTTTTGAGGAGTTAATGCGATTATTTTTTCATGGCGAACCAACAGTGGTGCAAAGAGCAGCATGGGTAATAAGCTATTGTTTCGAAAATTGCGCTGAATTAGTCCTGCCCTATTTATCTGAAATGGTTGACTATTGTCATACACCAGACATTCATGATGCGGTAAAAAGGAATGTTACCCGCATTATCGCGCATTTGAATATTCCTGAAAAACTGGAAGAGCCTTTATTGAATTTATGTTTCGAATTATTAATCAATCCTAAAGAAACAGTTGCTGTAAGATGCTGGTGCATGGATATCCTGCTGACATTATCCAGGACTTACCCTGAAATAAAAAACGAATTACAGCATATTATTGAAGACGCTTTGGAGCACCAGGAAATTACGCCGGGGTTCAAATCAAAATCTAAAAGAGTTTTGCTGACTCTAAAAAAAAGAAATTAGGTTGTCAGTATTCTCGTCATTTCTTCGAGGTCCTTTGGAATGATAGCGCTTTGTTTCACCACATCTGCAAAAGGCGTAAAAACGACTTCATTATTTATCTGACCCGCCATCACCTGGTATTTACCTTCTCTCAAAGCATTAACCGCGGCATAGCCCAACCTGCTTGCCAACACCCTGTCCGCAAAGCTGGGAGCCCCACCACGTTGGATGTGCCCTAATACACAAACGCGGATATCAGCTTCAGGAATTGATTTTATCAATGCATCTTTAACCTCCATTGCGCCACCAAAATCATCCCCTTCTGCAACCACTAAAATGTGAACATTCTTTTTCCGGCGTTCATCGTCTTTTACTTTTTGGACCACTTTTTTAATATCCGTTTTAAGTTCCGGAATCAAAATATCTTCCGCACCGCAAGCCAATCCGCTGTTCAAGGCAATATAACCGGCATCCCTCCCCATCACCTCTACTACGAACATCCTGTTGTGCGCGTCTGCTGTATCCCTTATCTTATCAATAGCCTCAACTGCGGTATTCACGGCCGTATCAAATCCAATGGTGACATCCGTTCCTGCCAGATCCTTGTCAATAGTACCGGGTAGACCTACCGCGGGAATCGGATACTTCTCATAGAATTTAGCCGCACCCCGCAAGGTTCCATCCCCACCAATTAAAACAAGCCCTTCGATGCCATGCTTTGATAGTTCCTGATGTGCTTTTTCCATTCCTTCATCCGTCATGAATTCTTTGCTACGCGCCGTTTTGAGTATCGTTCCGCCACGCTGAATAATATTTGAAACATCGGTGGTTTTCATTTCAAAAATATCGCCTTCAATCATTCCCTGATAACCTCTTCTGATACCAAAAACTTTCATTTTGTGGTAAATGGCAGTTCGCACCACGGCACGAATTGCTGCATTCATTCCCGGACTATCTCCACCGGATGTCATCACGCCGATATTTTTCATAAAGAGAAGTTTTTGTTTTAAAAAACACATTCAAATATACAGTTGAAAAACTGCTAAGCGGATTAAAAGTTTTTATAAAAATATTATCAGTTTCTCCCGAAACAATCCATTAATAATATTTAATCTTGTAGAAGTAAAAACCAAAATCAATGGAAGATTTTTCAGTCGAAACCACATTTGCCAGTGTTGACAAAATACAATTACTCAGCAGCCAGATCGGGAAAGTAATCCGCGGGAAGCAACATCAGATAGAAATGGTGATTACCGCACTTTTAGCCGGTGGTCATGTTTTGATGGAAGATAATCCCGGAACAGGTAAAACGGTGTTGGCCAGAAGCCTTGCACACGCAATTTCGGGCAGCAAAGATGGCACTGCTGTAAGCTTTAAGAGAGTCCAGTTTACACCGGATTTGTTGCCAATGGATTTGATTGGCACCTATATTTTTGATGACAAGAATAATGATTTTGTATTCAAAAAAGGACCCTTGTTTTGTAATATTCTTTTGGCTGATGAGATTAACCGTGCATCGCCAAAAGTTCAGAGTGCGCTACTGGAATGTATGGCCGAGAATCAAATCACGGTAGGCGACACAACCCATCCGCTCGAAAAATTATTCTTTACCATTGCAACTCAAAATCCTGTAGAAATGGAAGGCACCTATCCGCTGCCAGCCGCCCAGCTGGACCGTTTTTACATGAAGATCTACTTTGGTTATGTAGATGAAGCAACCGAGCTTGATATCTACAGGGATTACCTGAATATTGCTACAAACCTTGATACGCTTGAACAGGTGTTGAGCATGGAGGAAGTATTACAATTGCAACAGGAAGCAGAACAGGTTTTTATCCACCAGGAAATTGTACAGGCTGTGAGCAATATTGTTCGGGAAACGCGCGCCCATAGCGACATAACGTTGGGAGCATCCACAAGGAGCGGAATAGCTTTTATGAAATGTTTGCGTGCTTATGCATTGGTAAAAGGACGCAGCTTTGTGACCGAAGACGACGTTAAAGAGATTGCACAATCTGTTCTTGAGCACCGCCTGGTGTTTAAAAATAAAGAAGGGAGAGCAAATGCGCTGAGAGGTATCATCAACAAAGAAATTGAAAGACTGGCCAAACTAAAAATTGCTTATTAATCCTAAATGACCTGCCGCCAAAAACGTTCGAACACCTATAAACACACCCTTATTTTGGTGTGGGGAATCGTTTTGCTTGCTTGCAATTATACTTCCTTCAGTCAATCAAAAGTAACGCAGAACGCCGCCCAGCGATATGAAATTGATGCAAAAAGAGTTGGTGTGGATCCGGGTAGTGAAGATGCTTTACCTCGTTCCCGCGAATTTTTGAGGCTCGACAGCAGCTACTATGTTGGCTGGTATTTTGAAGGGCAATACAAACTGAATCACGCCGCCGATTATTTAGGGTATAAAAACGCAATCATCCCTTTAGAGAAAGCGTTCTATCTGCTGGAAAGAGATTATGCTAAAGCATTAAGCACCCGAACCAACGATATTCAGGTTTATTTTCCGATTTATAATTATCAGCTTGATTATACACGCATTGGCTATTGTCTGCGCGAATGTTATGCCAACACAGAACAACCGGAGAAAGTTGTTGCACTGATGAGAAGGGTACTCCGCTGGAAATTACAACGGGATTTGTACCTTGATGCCTACAATTATCTGGCCTGGACAACACACCGTTACCGGTTTTACACCAATTCAAAATACGCCTTTCTGAAAAATAATATTGATGCCAATGAAAAATTGGCGATGAGTTATCTGGACAGCAGTCTCCGAAACATCGAACGCAATAAAAAATACAACCAGGGACTATATCAACCTGGATATGAAACTGCCGATAAAATGGGCGTTTATCACTACAAATGCATTTTGTACAGTTACGCTTTCAACATCGATTCTGCTGAAAAGTATTATGGGATTATGCGCAAAAACAATGGTTTGCCGCATAATAATTATGCCAACTTCAAATCTGTATGCGGGGACTTTCGCGAAGCAGAAAAAGAATACCAGATTGCTTCCGGAACGGACAACGGAGATAAGCGTCTACAGGAATGGGCTTACTATACCAGCATATTGCAAATCGGCAAAGGGCAGGCCAAGCAAGGGATTGAGCTGAGTGATGGCATGATCAAAGGCTTTGGCTCGACACCGGGTTTTGGCTGGTACAACATTGCCTTATCTAGGGCACTTACTTATGACGGCCAGGTCGCCGCTGCAGAAAAAGCAGTAGAAAAAGCTGCCAACTTTAAAGAGCTGCACATTGGGACAACATTGGGACAAAGCCATTATGACTTCAGTGTTCAATTGCTGAAGCTCATTCAAAAAGAACAGCATATTGCGATGCAGAAATTCGAGCACAAGGACTGGTGGTATTCTCCTAAAATACTGGGCAACATGGCTGCAATGACAACAGACCGTTTTATGCAGCAATATTTAATCATCAATCAATTTGCACAAAATCCCGAACGCGACCGTGTTGTTTATAAATTATTCAGTACAGAGAGTACCGTTAGCTGGGATGAAATCTGGTATTTACTCAAGGATTTCAGTACCGCTTTTTTTGTGAAACGTTTTGAGCAGGAACTAAAAATCAATAAAAGAAAACCGGTCGACAAATATTTCAAACTTTTTCTGGCACGCCTGAAAACAAAACAAGGAAATTACAAAGAAGCTAAAGCACTATTAAACGAAATTTTACAAGACCAGCATACAGATGCGGAATTTGAAAAACTTTTCTTAGCGCGAACCTTTCAGGCCTTTGCAGAATGTGCTGATAAAGAAAAAGATGAAGCGGAACGCAATAAATGGACTTATCAATTATTCAAAACGTATCCGCAACTTATTCCTTTTTGCGGCTTGAAAGCACCTTTAAGACTTAGAATTTCAGGAAATGATGAGGGTGTTTTGAAAGCTTTCCGCAACTGTAATTTTAATTTTGAAAGCAGCAATTCTGCTGCTCCAACTGCAGTTATTTCATTTGTAAAAAAAGGAAGCAAACAATTGATCCGGTATAGTTTGATTGATGCAAAAGGGAAAACGATTGTACCTGAACAAACCTTTAGTTACAAAGTTGCCGATAAAGCCGGAATAGACTTGGCCTACCGGATTTGTGGCGTGGGCGGAGACGAAGCGAAGACTGAAAAGTAAATCAGTTCACCATTTTATCTGCACAACAAGTACTGGCAAAAGCGTCTGGCTTGGCCTTAAAAGCAAATCCCATACCAAGAATGTAACCCATTGCTTCACGCAAAGCTTCATTACTTTTAAACATCGGGTTGGTATTGATATCGGCATGTACTTCCATATCAATATTGTATCTGGTGAATAATTCACACAACTGATAAGCAATGTCGATGCTCTTGGCAACTTCGGCCAGCATTCGTTCCTTTAAAGAGAACTTTATCTCTGAGCGGTCGTTATGAATGAACATAAATGCGCCGTTTTTTTCTCTGACAAAAACTATGACAGTAGCGAATTCGGTGTGGGTTGCGTGAACCTGAGAATCACTGCCGATGCAAACTTTAAGTTTTACTCCTGATGATACTTCTTTGATGATTGCCGCTTCAACGGCTTCTTTAATCGGCAATTCAATTTTCTTGCCATTGAATGTACGCCATAGCATAAGCTTTGATTTAGGTTAGTTAAAGTTAGACCTAAATCAAATGAAAAATATTCTCCTTTATGAAGTTTGTATTATTATTTTAAATGACGTTTCAGGTCGCGGTCAGCTTCACGGTTTTTAATAGACTCGCGCTTGTCGTAGAGCTTCTTACCCCGTCCAAGACCAATGTCCAACTTAGCATACCCTTCATTAGTTATAAAAATAGAAAGCGGTACAATAGTAAATCCTTTCTCTTTAATCTTGGATTCCCATTTGCGCAATTCCTTTTTGGTTAGCAAGAGTTTGCGTTCGCGTGTGTTGGCGTGGCCGGCATAACCAGCATTGGCATAATCTCCGATGTACAGATTTCTGATCCAAATCTCTCCTTTATAAATAATACAGAAAGAATCGTTGAAGCTCACACGGCTGTTGCGGATCGATTTGATCTCGGAACCGGTCAGTACAATACCTGCCTTAAGCTTGTCTTCGATAGCGAATTCAAACGTTGCAGGTTTATTCCTGATATAAATATTTTGTTGTGCCAATGTGTGAGAAGGTATGCTTATTTGCTTTCACTCATAAACCAATCAATTGTCTGGCTTAGTTTTTGTTTGAGTGATTTGCGGTCAACTATAAAATCAAGGAAGCCATGATCGAGCAAAAACTCGGAGCGTTGGAACCCTGCCGGCAAATCTTTTTTAATGGTTTCTTTAATAACGCGTGGACCGGCAAAACCAATCAGGGCTTTGGGTTCAGCGATATTGATATCACCCAGCATGGCAAATGATGCCGTAACACCACCTGTTGTAGGGTCAGTCATTAATGAGATATAAGGTAAGCCGGCTTTA
Source organism: Bacteroidetes bacterium UBA7688 (assembly GCA_002482815.1). Lineage (GTDB taxonomy): Bacteria > Bacteroidota > Bacteroidia > Chitinophagales > Chitinophagaceae > Rurimicrobium. The sequence goes on along the minus strand of DLGS01000136.1, from coordinate 3,708 downwards.
GCCAATCGTGTTAGCTTAGCAGAAGTTTTAGCCATTTGCATCAGTGAGAAAGCTGATTCCATCATCCGTGCACCACCCGATTTGGAGATGATCATAAACGGAAGTTTGTGCTCGATAGCGTAATCAATTCCGCGACTGATTTTTTCGCCCACAACTGAGCCCATAGAACCGCCGATGAAGTTGAAATTCATACAGGCCACTACCAGTCCTTTACCATTAATCTCTCCTACCCCAACAGACAATGCATCTTCCGGATCTTTTGCCTGAGCATCTTTAAGGCGCGACTCATAAGGCTTCAAATCAACGAAACCTAATTTATCGATAGAAGAAATATTGCTGAACAGATATTTTACTGTACCATCGTCGAAAATAATATCGAAGTATTCAGGAGAATTAATACGGTTATGAAAATTACATTTCGGGCAAACGTATAAATTTTCGGCAAGCTCCTTTTGTGTAATTGTAGTGCGGCACTCAGAACATTTGTGCCAAAGTCCATCGGGTGTTTCGCGCTTCTCATTTGTTTGGGTCAAAACCCCTTTTTTGATACGCCTGAACCAGGTTGATGACATATTGAAAGTTTATTGTAGTTATATTAAAAAAAACAACCACCCTACCAAAGTAAGATGGGTTTGCAAATATACAGCATGTATGGAAAGTTGAGCCGATTTTTACTCAGGAAGCTCCCGGTTTCCGCTCAGAAGGTATACAACTGCCATTCTGATAGCCACGCCATTTTCCACCTGGTCAAGAATAATAGACTGTTTGCCGTCTGCCACATCAGAATCTATCTCCACACCACGGTTGATTGGCCCCGGATGAAGGATAAGAATTTCTTTTTCAAGGCTTTCGAGCATATTTTTATTTACACCATAGTACAAAGCATATTCGCGCAATGAAGAAAACAGCGGTTTGTGCTGACGCTCCAGTTGTATACGCAGAACGTTGGCAATATCACATTGCTGCAAAGCTTTCTTTACATTGTATTCTACTTTTACCCCCATCGAAGCAATATACTTTGGAATCAAGGTTGGCGGTCCACTCACAATTACTTCTGCACCCAGTTTTTGCAGGCAATAAATATTACTCATCGCCACGCGTGAATGCATAATATCACCAATAATCGCTACTTTTTTCCCTTTCAGATCACCCACTTTTTCTCTCATTGAAAAGGCATCCAGCAAACCTTGTGTAGGATGTTCATTCACACCGTCACCCGCATTGATAATACTGGCATCAATATGTTGTGCCAAAAACCAGGGAGCACCCGAAGCCGAATGGCGCATCACCACCATGTCTACCTTCATCGCAAGGATATTATTGACCGTATCAATCAGCGTTTCACCTTTAGATACGGACGATGCTGAAGCTGAAAAATTGACCACATCCGCTCCCAGTCTCTTTTCTGCCAGCTCAAATGAAGTGCGCGTGCGCGTGGAGTTTTCAAAAAATATATTGGCAACCGTGGTATCCCGCAGTGCCGGCACTTTCTTTATCGGACGTTGCAGAATCTGCTTAAAATTATCTGCCGTCTTGAAGATTGTTTCAATATCCTGCGTTTGCAGTTCTTTTATTCCCAACAGATGTTTTACAGATAAAGACATTATTTCTTAGTATAAAATTATTTACGTTCTATTCCTGAACTCATTTCAAACACAACCCTAATCCATCAAAACCACTTCGTCGCGCCCATCCTTTTCCTGCCACAAAACTTTCACTTTCTGTTCAAACAAGGTATCGACACTGAAGCCAACATAGTCCGGCTGAATGGGCAATTCGCGGCTAAACCTGCGGTCAACCAAAGTCATCAATTCCACTTCCGCGGGGCGTCCAAAATCGAGCAGCGCATCCATAGCCGCGCGAACGGTGCGGCCTGTGTGCAATACATCATCTATGAGTACAACACTTTTTCCTGCCACACTAAAGGCTATGTCTGTTTCCGCAGGCGCCTGAAGAGCACCTTCCTTATTGAGGTCGTCACGATAAAAAGTAATATCGAGGCGACCGTACTGTATTTTATGATCGTTTGTAATGTTGTGCAGCAAAGCAATGATTCTGTCTGAAAACAAAACACCTCGTGGTTGCATCCCGATGATGACCGTATTGCTGAAGTCCAAATGATTTTCGACCAATTGATGCGCCAAACGGTGCAGGGTAATCTGTAGCTGAGCCTGGTCTAAAAGGGTTTTCAATGTCTGAAATATTTGGTCAAAAATAAAGCTTAAAGCCAATTATAAAAAATCAATTCGTACTGCGGTACAATACAAGCCTGTCATTGTATAAAACATACAGTACATTCCGGCAAAAAGCAGCCTGAACAATTCTTGTGTTCTCAATTTGCGGTATCGGAATTTTGGTCTCTTCAATCCGTTTAAAATCATAAGCAATGAGCGTTGCCCCTTTTTGATAAATCAGCTGAGAACCCACCACCTGAAGGTTCTTCACGCCGGGGATAGAAAGTGTATTCACATAAGAACCATACTGATCGAAGACCAGAATACCTTGTGCTGTGTCCGCCATATATACCCTTCTGTCGCGTTCGATAAGGTAAACTGGCGTGGGCAATTCTGATAACTGCTGCCGTAAATCGTTACCCCGGATCATATAATTCAGTTCCATATCCAGCTTGTTGAGTGTGGCGCTAAACTGGTCGTAGACCCAAAGATTGCCTTCGGCGCTGATGGCAATCACATTAATATTAAGCTGATTGAGCTTGCGAAGATTCAGTTCGTTTTTAGGCGCTAACATCCTGTCAAGAATGGTCAGTTTGGCGAAGCGGGCATAATACAGCATTACCCGCAGCGGGTTGGTTACATCTACATTGTTAATATCGCCATTGGCTATGGAAATGTAATTCGCAACACTGTCGCCATTTTCATTGTACTTGATAAATGCATTGTCATTCCGCACCACATAAGCATTGCCCAACTCATCGACCTGCAGAATATTAGCAGTGATGGGAATGGATTTGATAATGGGCATGGGAGGTTGTGCTTTTGCAAATGCAAAGGCAAAGACAATTGCAATAATTGATAGCAGCAACCTCATTACTTCGTTTTTTTCAGGCCTACTTTATGGCCTGCCCAGGCAAAATAAAGGATGAAAAAATAGCAGGGAATCATCAACGAATAAGCCATTTGGCGGGAGCCCAGCACTTCGGAAAACTTACCGTACAATGGTGGCAAAACCGCTCCGCCTACAATACCCATGATTAGTAGAGCAGATCCCATTTTTGTAAATCTTCCTAAATGATTGATGGCTAAAGGCCAGATAGCCGGCCACACTACCGAATTGGTAAATCCTAAAACAGCAAAACTGTAAATGGCGATATCACCTTTGCTAAACATCGCAATGAGCACAAAAACAAGACTCAAAACAGTCAATATCGTAAGCGCTTTTTGTTGGGAAATAAACTTTGGAATCGCAATAATCCCTACAACATATCCTATCAATAAACCATATCCTGTATAGGTTGCAAATGTTTTTGCTTTCTCCAGCGGATAGCCCAGCGCCTCGCCAAAACCGGTAAAGGTATCGTAGCTGATGACCTCTACACCTACGTAAAAGAAAATGGCCAATGCACCAAGGATTAAATGCGGGAATTGCAGTACGCTGGTTTTGTCTTTCGAATGTTCGCTGTCGCCGGCTTGCTGTTCTTCCTCATTTATTTCGGGTAAGTTGATAAAGTAAATAATGAGCGCCAATGCA
>DLGS01000093.1 GCA_002482815.1 Bacteroidetes bacterium UBA7688 | reverse complement strand
ATCATCATGGCGTTCGACGAATGCCCTCCCTACCCTTCTGATTATGCTTATGCCCGGAAATCGATGGAACTGACACATCGATGGCTTACCCGATGCGTAAACAGAATGAATGAAACTGAATGTCCGTATGGATATGAGCAATCTTTGTTCCCCATTATACAAGGCAGCACTTATAAAGATTTGAGACAAATTTCATCCGAATTTATCGCATCAATGGAGTGCGACGGAAACGCTATTGGGGGCTTATCAGTGGGTGAGCCCGAAGAAATGATGTATGAAATGTGTGCACTCTGTTGTGAGGCATTGCCACAAGACAAACCAAGATACCTGATGGGTGTGGGAACACCCTGGAACATTCTGGAAAACATCTCATTGGGCGTGGATATGTTTGACTGTGTGATGCCAACCCGCAATGGCAGAAACGGAATGCTGTTTACCACAAAAGGTGTCATCAATATCCGGAACAAGAAATGGGAGAACGATTTTTCGCCGATTGATGATGGCCTGGATAATCATACCAGCAATTATTATTCAAAAGCTTACCTGCGCCACCTCTTTGTTTCAAATGAATTATTGGCACTCAATATTGCCAGCATCCAGAACCTGAGCTTTTATCTACATTTGGTAGCCGAAGCAAGGATGCATATCGAAGCCGGGGATTTCAAGTCCTGGAAAGATGGCATGATACCACAACTGAAAACCCGATTGTAGGGAGAATTTGAAATGATAAAAAAACTGGACTGGTATATTATTAAAAAGTTCCTCGGAACTTTTGTTTACGCCCTTATGATAATGGCGGTGATAGCCAGTGTAATTGACTACTCTGAAAAAGCCAAGGACTTCCTGGAGCATAAAGCTCCGGCGATGGCTATAATCGGGTATTATCAGAATTTTATTCCCCATATTCTTGCGCTTCTTTTTGCGCTCTTCATTTTTATTGCTACCATTTTCTTTACCTCGAAACTGGCTTATAAATCTGAAATTATTGCATTTCTGGCTACAGGAGCCTCCTTCAACCGGTTTTTACGCCCCTATTTTATTGGCGCATCCTTTATCTGCACCATATTTCTTTTTGCCAACCACTGGATTGTACCCATTGCGAATAAAAAACGAATTGATTTCGAAAATAAATATGTCCACGCCGCTGTTGCTTATTCCGACCATAACGTTCACCTGAGGCTTTCACCTCAATTGTATGTGTATGTTCAGAACTACGACTACTTTGCCAATTCGGGTTATCGCTTTTCATCCGAAAGAGTAAACGGCACTTTATTGCTGGAGAAAATAACTGCTGACCGAATCTCTTACGACAGTATTAAAAAAGTATGGAATCTTTACACCGTAGTCGTCCGGAAAAACGATGGTGTGAAAGAAGATTTGAAAATACTTCCGGAGCTTACCTTAAAATATCCATTTGTACCCAAAGATTTGTACGAAAATGTTGATGTAAAAGAAACTTTCACCACTTCAGAACTTAATCGTTTTATTGAACAGGAAAAATTACGCGGCCGCGAAAGTCTGAATATATATTATATTGAAAAATACAGACGAACCTCACAACCTGTTGCGGGTTTTATTTTGTGTATCATCGGGGTCTGCATTTCCAGCAAAAAAGTACGTGGAGGAAGTGGGTTACATCTGGCAATCGGAATATTGGTGAGCGCTATATATATGCTGCTTTTGCAATTATCCACAACATTTTCCACCAAGGCAGATTTGAATCCTTTAATCGCTGTCTGGATACCCAATTTTATATTCGCATGTATCGCTTACTTCCTTTACCGGCGGCAGGTAAAATAAATACCGGTATTAAGATTTTGATAGGAAAAAGGGCTAATTACAAAATCTATAAATCATTCAATTAAGTTAGCTTTGTGCAATGGCAAAAGCAGTGGCAAAGTCTCCTAAATCTTCTCCAAAATCAACCAATAAAAAGCAGGAAGTCATCTTTATTAAAGGTGCACGCATGCACAACCTCAAGAATATTGATGTCAGCATTCCGCGCAACAAATTTGTGGTCATAACCGGTGTTAGCGGGAGTGGCAAATCATCTCTTACAATGGATACCCTTTTTGCAGAAGGGCAAAGACGATATGCCGAAAGCCTTAGTGCCTATGCACGCCAGTTTTTGATGCGTATGGACAAACCTGATGTTGACTATATTTCCGGTATCTGCCCTGCCATTGCTATCGAACAAAAAGTAACTACACGAAGCCCGCGCTCCAGCGTAGGATCAATGACAGAAATAGCCGATTACCTTCGTCTCCTTTTCGCAAGAATAGGAAAAACATATTCACCGATATCAGGTAATGAAGTAAAAAAAGACACCGTAGCAGATGTAGTTGATTTCATACAATCCCTCCCACTCAAAACAAAAGTTCAGATTATTGTGCCGCTAACGCCACGCTTTGGCCGCAAAATTGTTGAAGAGCTGGATATATTGATGCAGAAAGGCTTTTCAAGGGTTTATATCAAGGGAGAAAACGAAAACAAACCCATCCGGATAGAGGAATTACTGGAAGAAGGGAATAAAATAAAATTCGAGAAAAAAGAGATTTTTCTGTTGATTGACCGCATTGTGGTCAAGACATTTGATGACGATGATTTGCACCGGTTAGCAGATAGTATTCAAACTGCATTTTATGAAAGTGAAGGCGATTGTTATCTCGAAATAGATGACAATAAAATCCGTCATTTTAATAATCGTTTTGAAACGGATGGTATTAAATTTGAAGAACCGAGCCCGAACCTTTTCTCCTACAACAATCCCTATGGCGCATGCCCCGTTTGCGAAGGATACGGCCAGGTTTTAGGTATCGATCCTGAACTGGTCATCCCGAATAAAAAACTAAGTGTTTATGAAGGCGCAGTCGCATGCTGGAAAGGGGAAAAGATGATTGAATGGCAGAAAGAATTTATGCGCACAGCTGCCAGGATTGACTTTCCGATACATAAGCCTATCAACAAACTGAATGAAAAAGAATACACCATTTTGTGGGAAGGAACCCCAACCGTAGAAGGTATCCGCGATTTCTTCAAAATGGTGGAGCAGAATTTATACAAAATACAATACCGTATCATGCAGGCCCGCTATCGCGGAAGAACGGTTTGCAGTTCCTGCGGCGGAACACGCCTGCGTAAAGACGCCTTGTATGTAAAAATCAACAACACCAATATCGGCGAGCTATTGAATATGCCGGCAGCCGATGTGCATCAATGGCTGGAAGACATTAAACTTTCGAAAAGCGATGAACAGGTTGCGAGCAGGATATTGATTGAACTCAACCAACGACTGAAAACCCTGATAGATGTTGGTTTAGTTTACCTCACACTGAACAGGCCGGCCAATACATTGAGTGGTGGAGAAAGCCAGCGCATTCAGCTTACAAGATTTCTGGGCAGCAATCTGAGTGACAGTTTGTACATCCTCGACGAACCCAGCATCGGGCTTCATCCAAGGGATACGGAGCGCTTAATTGGTGTTTTGAAAAACCTGAGAGATTTGGACAATACCGTCATCGTGGTAGAACATGACGATATGATGATGAGAGAAGCAGACCATATTATTGATATGGGGCCATTGGCGAGCCATTTGGGTGGAGAAGTGATAGCTGAAGGTAGCTTTGACGAGATCATCAACAACGAGAAAAGTCTCACCGGGAAATATCTTTCAGGCAAACTAAAAATTGATATTCCAAAAATTAAAAGGAAAGCAACCGGATATATCGATCTCACCGATTGCAGCCACAATAACCTTAAAGATATCAGTGTGCGTTTCCCATTAGGAATGTTGTGTGTGGTGACCGGTGTGAGTGGTAGTGGAAAAACAACATTAGTAAAGCAAATTCTCTACCCTGCCCTGCTGCGCGAATTAGGCGAAAACAGTGACCGCCCCGGTTCATATGGAGAAATCCTGGGTGATAATAAACTGATTCATGGTGTCGAGTTAATTGACCAAAATCCTATCGGTAAATCTTCCCGCAGCAATCCGGTGACCTATATTAAAGCCTGGGATGAGGTAAGAAAACTATTGACAAAGCAGCCTTTGGCAAAAATGAGAGGTTTTGCAGAAAAGCACTTTTCATTTAATACAGATGGCGGTCGCTGCGATACCTGCAAAGGTGATGGCGAAGTGGTCGTTGCCATGCAATTCCTGGCAGACGTGCACCTGGTTTGCGAAAGCTGCAAGGGTAAACGATTCAAAGATGAAGTGCTGGAAGTAACGTACCGCACCAAAAATGTAAATGACATTTTGAACATGAGCGTTGACGAAGCGGTAGAGTTTTTTAAGGAAGAAAAGAAAATCGCTGCTGCCATCAAACCATTGGCTGACGTGGGACTTGGCTATATCAAACTTGGGCAGAGCAGCGATACAATCAGTGGTGGAGAAGCGCAAAGGGTAAAACTGGCGTCCTTTCTGGGCAAAGGTGCCGGCAAGGATAAAATGCTGTTCATCTTCGACGAACCTACAACAGGCCTGCACGCACACGACATCTCCAAACTATTGATGTCATTCAGCGCTCTGATAGAAAAAGGTCATTCTATCATTATCATCGAGCACAACATGGATGTGGTAAAAAGCGCTGATTGGGTGATTGACCTTGGCCCCGAAGGCGGCGCAGGCGGAGGAACTTTGTTGTATGCGGGCGTTCCTGAAGGTTTGTCAAAAATCAAAGAAAGTTATACCGGTCAGTATTTGTAGGCTATTGCAGAAAGTGAAGGATTGCTTCGTTCACTTTCTCAGCCTTCTCCCATTGTACAAAATGACCTGCAAAAGGAATCATTTCCAGGCTTGCATTCGGCATTCTAGCGACAGCATTTCTGGCCAGCTGGTCCGTAGAAATCGGGTGTAATAGTTTATTGGGTATCAGAGCATCCAGTTCTCCGAAAATAACCAGTACCGGCACATGAATTTCTCCCAACCGATTAAAAACAGGCTCATTCATCATTCCTTCTATACTGGCATCAAGCATTTTCTTATAAGAAGTAGCCGGATAAGAACGGATAATTTTTGTCATTTCATCTATCAAGCCATCTGCCTGAGAGGGATTCTTATAAAAACTCGTATAAACACTCTGACGGAGATTACTTTCGTTGGTGGAGAACATATCAGCCATTCCAATCATTGAGCGGTACATCGTTTTTTCAAAAACATTAAACTGCTCGAAACCGGCGGGTGCACATAAGACCAGTTTTTCTGCAGCATCGGGGGCATTTAACAACAAAGTCATGGCAACTTGTCCACCCATAGAATGTCCGCAAAGCACTACGTTTTCCAATTTCATCAACTTGATAAAGTCAAACACACAAGCTGCATAATATTGGATGCTGAAAGGTAAATCCCCTTTATCAGAGTATCCGTTGCCGGGCAGGTCAATAGCAATACAACGGAACTTCGGCTTCAGGCCATCAACGTTGGGTTGCCAGGTACCACTAAAAGTTGCCAACCCATGAATAAAGACAATCGTTTGCTCTCCTGCACCTTCATCAATGTAACTAATAGCAGAACCGTTGGAGAGTAATATTTTTTTATACGCTAGATTGGCCGAATACTGGGATGTCATAAGCTGCAAAGATATGGGCGCGGCAACCGAACTAAAATTTGTTTATTGTAAAAAAAGTCTAAGTGCTCCCGTGGGGGAAGACGCATAGCAGTTTTTGTATTACCGACTACTGCTTAGAGTGTTGATATCACAGCGAAAACGATTACAATAAAATATAATGCCAGAATTGTTATGGTAAAAATACCCATAAACTTATACATGTTTTTCTGACACCGGAAACCCTTTTCAATCAGTTCAGCATTATTGCTGAGCAATCCGGTTTTCATATTGGCAGAAAACTTATAAAGCATATTGGTTGGGTACCAATACAGAAGAATTACAAATAAAAAGATAGTTGTAGGAAAAACAGGACCCATTGCAGAAAACCCCGGCGACATCGAATTAAGTGCTGAGCCTGAAATAAGTAATGAAATAACACCTAAAAGCATTAATCCGATAAAAATGAACATCAAAATGGCCAGAAACTTTGTCCAGCGGGTAGTTTCCAGCAAATGAGCTTTGGAAGTTTCGCTGAAGGTGGCATCAAAAATATTGGTATTGTCCTGCATAATGGGATTGAAATATGAAATTTTGAAGCAAAATAGGCATAAACTTTGGGAATGATACAGGCTACTTAAATTTTATACAGCTGCTAGTTTGTAATTTGCATCCTTACAAATCATTCTAAAACTAAAAAAACTTGTTATACCTCCTGTTTATAATTGTTTTCCTGCTGGCATTGCTGGTTTTATTTATTCGCTCCGAGCGGTTCGGGCAATTGCCGGATAAAGTGGAGCAAAGCCATTTCAGGACACTGGCCAACTATGATGGCAAATCCTTTAAAAATATCAACCATACCCCTGACCTTACCGAGGGTGTAAGCCTTTGGATTGTGCTGTATGAATTTTTGTTTAAAAAAGGAAAACGAACACGCCCAAGAGATGTCATACCCACCGTAAGAAACAATCTTAAACAAATAAAGCCTTCCGAAAATGTGTTGGTCTGGTTTGGCCACTCCTCTTATTTTATGCAAATCGATGGCAGAAAATTTCTGGTTGACCCGGTGCTGAGTGGTAATGCTTCTCCATTGAATTTCACCACTAAAAGTTTTGCCGGCACCGATACTTATACACCGGATGACTTCCCCGAAATCGATTATCTGTTTATTTCCCACGACCATTGGGACCATCTGGACCACAAAACAGTGAAGGCTTTAAAACCAAAAATAAAACATATCATTTGCGGTCTGGGAGTAAAAGCGCATTTGGTTCGATGGGGCTTTAATAAAAACAGTATTACAGAAAAAGACTGGCATGAAAGTTTCGAATTGGAAAACGGATTCAAAGTCAATACAACAAGTGGAAGGCATTTTTCAGGAAGAGGATTTAAACGCAACCAATCTCTCTGGATGTCTTATGTTCTAACCACACCAGGCAAGAGAATTTTCATTGGTGGCGACAGTGGTTATGATACCCATTTTGATGAAATCGGGAAAAAATTCGGGCCATTCGACTGGACGATTCTTGAATGTGGACAGTACGATAACCACTGGAAGTACATCCATATGCATCCATCAGAAGTGGCACAGGCGGCAGCTGAATTAAATACAAAAATGTTGTTGCCCGTCCATTGGGGCAAATTTTCCTTAAGTAAACACGACTGGGACGAACCGATTACCTTAGTCAGCCAGGAAGCCCGAAAACTCGGAATTCCCTTTAAAACTCCAATGATTGGTGAAATCCTGCACCTCGACAACCCTGAACAGGAGACAGTCGAATGGTGGAAAGGCTTGAATTAAACAAAAATGCAGTCATGCTAAGCATAGACCAGGGTGTCCATTTAATTTTGTCTGTCATCCATTCACCCAAACACATCTTTATTATCTTTGCCAGCCTTACAAAACAAGATTTTGTAACACTTTCACACATCAGCATACAAGCACAATGGAATTAAGCAAGAATTTTCAGCACAACGAAGCAGAACAGAAATGGTACAAACACTGGATGGACCAGGGTTATTTTTATTCAACACCCGACGAGCGTGAGGCTTATACAATCGTCATGCCGCCACCAAATGTAACAGGCGTGTTGCATATGGGTCACGC
>DLGS01000163.1 GCA_002482815.1 Bacteroidetes bacterium UBA7688 | reverse complement strand
CATCAGGATTTCCACAGCCATTTTGGTGCCGATGCCTGTAGTAACAGCTGTCCAGGTAGTGCCGGCATTAGTTGTTTTATAAATGCCGTAATAATTACTGTAATAATCTGCATCACCGGTTGAAAGATAAATAGTACTGTCGCGGGTATAATCAATACAAACAGCAGAACATGAAGTCTGTGGAAAAGTTTCTGTTCCGGTGGTGTAATTCCAGCTCAAACCATTGTCTTTTGTAATATACAAGCCACCAGATGCACTGACTGCATACATAATGTCTTTTTTGGTCGGGTGAAATTTCAGCTGACTGACACGCCCTAGGCCATTTACCTGACCGCTGGAATTAACGGGGAATTTAATCGGTCCTGTGTTTTTCCATTTGCCGATTGCCGGTTGCGCATTTGCCTGATTTGTGGCAAGAAAAAGAGTAAACAGAAGTATGATGTTTCTGAAGGAATAAAATTGCTTCATCAAAAGAGATTTTTAAGAATGAAAATGTTATTGAAATTATTGCTGTTGTTGGCTTTTCCAGATTTTAAGCCGCTCTTCAGTTGATAATATCCGGCCATCAGGTTGCACGTAAGGTAAGGTCTGGTCGTGCCATACTTCATATTTTTTCACCGCAAAACGCAGGTCATTTTCTGCAGAAATTTTTCTTTGTTTTCTTTTGCCGGGTGTTTTTTCGCGCTCGGCACGTTCGCCGATTTCCTCATGCTCACCTTCCGGTTTTTCGTGTTTGCTCCAATAAAGCTCAAAGGCTTTTTCTGTTTCGAAAAAGTTGGCATTCGGATCATCCATCATTGCAATCCACAATGGCTTTTTGGTGTAATCACTGGTTTTTTTGCTCTGATTGTTTTGCGCGCCTGCGCTGCAACAAATCAAAATAAACAGTACTGAAAGCAGAAATCTCATCTTTTAATTGTTTTTAAATGCTAGAAATATTGAAATGTTATAGTTTACAATTAGGTCTGAAAAATAAGAAGATAAATTCAAATAGCAGAATAAATTGAATTATTAATTTTCGATTATTTATCGGAAATTATTGGAAGATATTGGCTTGTGGCCAATATATCTAAATAAGCATCGCCATGTTTTCAATTTAAAAGTTCTCATTTGAGCTGGGATTAATGAGTTGTTCCGGATCATCTTCTGCCGCGCCGATATAATCTCTTTCAAAATCCTCGTTGAAATGAAAAGTGGGCCCTAAAATAGATTTGAAAACAGCTTGAAGTTTTTCAAAATGCCAGCTATAAATATGTTCTCCAAATGTGACCGTTTTATTTTCATACTCAAAGCCAATTCTATTGTCGCCATACATTTCATTGATTACCTGTTGTTGCGTTTGAAATCCGAGGTAATCAAAATTATCTGTAGCTAAGGGATGTTTCGCAGCTTCCGGTTTCAAAAGGAAATTAAGTTTTGCGATTTTTTTTGCTTTATAGGACTGTTTCTCAGAGGTCAGGAGCCCCTTCACTATAACGACCATTTCATCAGGATTGATGATTATAATTTCAGATTTTAAAGCTTTGTTGATAAAGCGATAGGTAGCGATTGCCCCCGCTGCTATTCCTCCAAAAATGATACAATACAAAAAGAGGGATTGTTCTTCAAAACTTAAAAATATCAAACTGAATGCAATGGTTTGAGCAGCAAAAATAATGGCGTAAAAGGTATGGAGTACCTTTGCCCTCGAGTCGAAGGCTTTGGATAAAACAACCTTCTTCCCGTTTTCAAAATCTGTGACAAGCATTTGATTTTTATATTTAAGGATCTTTTACTTTGTATTTGTGGTTCGGCATGCGCTTTGCTTACATTCGAACAAGGGGATTAGCTATTTAAACACTCTTACAACATCAATGATATTTCCGATAATTAAAAATAGTCCCGCTGCAACAAGGGTAATATTGAAAATTAAACCAATCATTTTTTTTGTTGAGTTAGGTTCACGAATACTTTTCAAAGAATTGATAAGACCAATTACGGATAAAATAATAATGATAAGGCTTAATAAGCCAATAATGGTTGAAAATATTGGATTCGCCTTACTGAGATATGATGCTATGACAATATTGCATACCAGCACTAAATTTATAATAGCAAGTTTGAATGATTTTAAGATATTACTTTGTCGTTTTGCATTCATATGCTATCTGTTAAGGTTAATTACTGTTTTATAAATTTCCAGCAAAAGCACAAATTTTACTGCCTCCTCATCAACCCTTCATAATACGCACTCATATCTTTCACCAGTCGCTGGTAGGAATATCTGCTGCTCACGAAATGTGTTCCTGCATTTCCAAATTCGATCCTTCTATCTGCATTTTCTGTCAATTGGAGCAAACCTTTGGCAAATGAATCTGAATCGTTAGGCGGAGTAATAATGCCGGTTTGATGTTGAAGCACTACATCGGCCACTCCTCCGACATTTGTGCTCACAACAGGTTTGCCTGCTGCCTGTGCTTCAATCAATGAAACAGGTGTTCCTTCATTATGAGAAGTCAACGCGACAATATCAAGGCCGGCAAACACTACATCCATTTCTGTAAGCCAGGAAGTGCAGATGGCTTGTGCAGGCCTATGTTCGTGTGGAAAATAGGCATAATCAATTTGTGCCGCTGCCAATTCCAATTCAGTTTGCTGCCGCATATCGCCGTCACCGATAATGACGAAACGGAGTTTTTGGGTGCTTTGCGGAATGAGCTTAGCAATGGAAGCCACAAAAAGGCTGTGATTTTTTACGGGAACAATCCGACCGATGATACCAATAGCAATTTCGTCGTCGGCTATCAAATATTTGCTGCGAAAAGCTGCTCGCTTTTCTTCTTTATTTTGTTGAAATTTATCCAGGTCCAGTCCAAGTGGAATAACTTTTATTTTATCCTTCGGACAAATTTTATAAGTGTCGCCAAGCTCTTGTTTTTGGATATCACTGATGGCAATTATTCCTGAAGATTTGCGAGCCAGGTAGCGTTCAATCTGTATAAAAGCATTCGTTTTTGCCTTGCCAAAATAGCTGTGAAATACATGCCCATGAAAAGTATGAACGATCACAGGAACCTTACAGGCTGATGCCGCCAAACGGCCGATTGTGCCGGATTTGGCAGCATGNNTGCATGGGTATGCACAATATCGGGTTTGTAATCTTTGATTAGTTTCTTAATATCATTATAAGCTTTCCGGTCTTCAGCAATATTAATGGCCCGCTTCATACTGGGCACAATCACTGTTTCCAATCCCAGGTTTTCGGCCAGGTGAGTGGCATCCTGCTCGTGGTCATCTTTTCCGCCTATTACCAGCATCGTTTCATATTCCGGCGCCATATAGCGGCTCAGATAAGTTGCGTTCAGTGAAGGTCCGCCAATAATAAGCCTGTTGAGTATTCGTAAAATCCGGGGCATAGGCTAAGCAATATATTTTTTCCACCAATATTGAAAAACAATCAGGGCCCAAACCGTTGCATGGCTGTCTTCCGGGTTATTGCTTTTTAGTTTCAGCTTAAGATTTTCAATAGCTGTCACATCAAAAATACCTTGCTGTGCAACAAAATTTTTCTCCAAAAGGTCGTCATTAATCAAACCCCATAATTCTTTCCGGAACCAGTCCAGTAAAGGAATTTCGAAACCATGTTTTGGGCGGTTGTATAATTCAGCCGGTAATAGTTCTCTGAAAGCATCCTGCACAATTTTCTTTTTCATCGTGCCGTCGATTTTATATTCAGATGGCAACCCAAAAGCAAAATCAACTACGCGTTTATCCAGGAAGGGGCTACGCACTTCAATACTGTTGGCCATGCTCATCATATCTACTTTCACGAGCATGTCGCTCAGTAAAACCAGATTAACATCGGTAAGCAAGACTTCATTAAAGTCATCACTTTTTATAGCAGATAAGATGATCTGCTTCTCCGTTTCCATTAACGGAAAATCAACTTGTCTCAACACATTCGGGTGTAGCAATTTTGAAGCACCTGCAACTGTATTAAAACTGGCCCAGCGCCAATAGCGTTCTTTTGCTGAAAGATTCGCCCCTTTTGCAAAACGGTCCAACTGGCGGAAGAGATTTGTAATTTTATTATTACGGCTGTGTGGCAAAGCTTTCCATAAGGGAGCTCCGAGTTTTACTAAAGTTTTGGGCAATGAATTCTGGCGCATTTTCCATTCCGCCGCATGCTTATTATAGCCGGAGAAAACTTCATCCGCACCATCGCCACTCAAAGCAACGGTAACATGCTTCCGGGTAAAATGACTTAAAATATAAACGGGTAATGCAGAAGAATCAGCAAAGGGTTCATCGATATAATCCAGCACACCATTTAAGTGTTCCAGAAAATCGTCGTTTGAGAGAGAAAAAACATGGTGATTGGTGTCATATTTTTTGGCGACAAGCTGTGCGTATTGTGTTTCGTCAAAAAACTTGTTGTCTTTATAACCGACAGAAAAGGTGTTTAGTTTTGGTGTATATCTGCTGGCCATCGCGACGATTACAGAAGAGTCTATCCCTCCGCTCAGGAAGGCACCCAGTGGCACGTCTGAAATCATCCTTTCCTGAACTGAAGCGTCCATTTTCGTTACCAATTCTTTCTTCGCCTCTTCATAAGTCAGGTTCCCATATTGTTCAGGCTTGCATTTTGCTGTGTAAAAAGCCTGATAGTTTTCCAATCCGTTTTTACCCAAAATCATAAAATGCCCCGGCTTAATCTTCAGGACATTATCAATCATGCTTTGCGGTTGTGGAATATAATTAAGTTGTAAATACTGGTGGAGAACAGAGTAGTTTAATTTTCGGGGAACATTCCATTCCAGCAAGGATTTCATTTCTGAAGAAAAAGCAAAGCTATCTTTAGTCAAATGATAAAGCAATGGTTTTTTCCCAAAAGGATCTCTGGCAATTATCATTTTACCTGTTTCGGTATCCAGAAAACTAAAAGCAAAAAAACCGTGTAGCCACTCCAGGCATTTTACGCCATATTCTATTAAAAGTCCTAAAAGAACCTCAGTGTCCGAACCAGATTGTGCGCCACCGTTTTTTTGCCAATACTCTTTCAGATAGCGCGTTGATAATTCCTTGAAGTTGAAAATTTCTCCGTTAAATACAATCACATACCGTTGAGATTTGTCCTTCATCGGCTGTGCAGCATGATTGGAAGTGTCGATGATAGAAAGTCTGCGATGACCCAAGGCTATATTTTCGCTGACAAAAATATCGCCGGAATCGGGTCCTCGCTGGGTAAGTTTTTGGTTTGATTGCTGTACATTTGCTACAGTTTTTGCAGTAGCGGTATTAAAAGAATAAAAGCCTGTAATGCCACACATGAAGGAGAAAAAATTAAGTCACTCAAGTAAAACCGGAGCGTAAACAGGATGCAATTTATAACATTGTGGGATTATTTGTTGCTACCGGTTTATTTAGTGATCATATATCTTGTAGCCAGCAACGTCAGGAATAGATATTATCCACCCGGACATCCTTGGAGAAGGTATTTTATGCCTGCTCTGAATGTAAAAATTTATGGGGCGATATTTATTGGGCTTATCTATCAATATTATTATGGTGGGGGAGACACCGGTTATTATTTCAGGCAATCTTTAGTGGTCAATGAGGCATTAATGACAGAACCCGGAAAAGGAATGTCCATATTATTTCATATTCCTTCATCTTATGACGGCGAATACCAGTTTTATACTTCCAGAATGGAGTGGTATTTTGGGTTAAATATGTTTATGATCATTGGTTTGGCAGCCTTTATCAATCTTTTTACTTTTTCTACGTTTTTGTGTACTTCAATAATTTTCGCAGCCCTTAGTTTCACCGGGATTTGGGCAATGTTTCGCACCTTTGCCATTCAATATCCGCAATACCTGCGTCAAATTGCGATTGCTGTACTATTTATACCCAGTTGTTTTATCTGGGGTTCCGGTATTTTTAAGGATACGGTTTGTATGTTTGGATTGGGTTGGCTGACTTATGGTATATTTCAAATTCTGGTGCAAAGGAATTTTAGTATTTCAAATATTTGCTTATCGATGCTTTCGATATATATATTATTTGTTGTTAAGATTTATATATTGCTCGCTTTCGTACCCGCCTTGGCTTTATGGGTGGTTTTTATGTATTCAGATAAAGTAAAAAGCAGCTTTTTGAAATTTTTCATTAAAGTTGGGCTTGCAGGAATTACTATTATTGGCTTTGTATTTATATCCAAGCAGTTTTCTGCGGAATTAGGTAGCTATTCGCTGGATAAAATTGCAAAAACAGCGGAGGTGACCCGAAGCTATGTTTACAGTGAATCAGGTAATGAAGGTTCAGGATATGATTTGGGAGAAATTGACCCCAGTCTGGGAGGTATGATTAAAGTTTTTCCCAAAGCATTATTCGCAGCTTTGTATGGGCCATTTATATGGCAGGCAAAAAAAGTAATTGTTCTTATGAATGCAATAGAGGCTACACTTTTTTTGTTTGTTTCCATTCGGATTGTGATTCGCATTGGTTTCCGGAAAATTTGGTCTGTTATTTCAAACGACCCTAACATTCAGTTTTTTTTGGTGTTTACAATCATTTTTGGGTTTGCAGTAGGACTAACCTCTGGTAATTATGGTTCGTTATCACGTTACCGAATTCCATTCTTACCTCCTTTTGCTATGTCGTTGTTGCTTATTTATTACAAAGCCGGTAAAGACAATCGTTACTTATTACCGTTTTTGAAGGTTTAGTTTATTTTTCAATAGTCATGAATGCAATTTATAACCTGGCTTGATTATCTTCTTTTGCCCATATTTATATTTTTTATATTTAGGGTCGGATATTTGATTTGCAATAAGTATTATCCTGAAGGACATCCCTGGAGGAAGTATTTCCTGTATGGATTGGGATTGAAAATTACCGGTGCAATTTTTATCGGATTAATTTACCAATATTATTATAAGGGTGGAGATACATCCTACTATTTTTACCATGCAGAAATAATTAATAGTTCATTGTCTGATTCATTTACAAAATGGATTAATCTGATTTTTCATATCCCTGATGCCTATAACGGAGACTATTTTAATTACACCTACAGAATGGAATGGTATAATGATAAGAGTTCGTATATGATTTGTTGCATTACGGCATTCTTTGGAATCTTTACGCTTAATACTTATCTCCCAACGTCAATTTTATTTGCTTTCTTATCTTTCAGCGGAGGATGGGCCATGTTCAGAACTTTTGCCCAGCAATATCCGACTTTGATTAAATACATTGCAATTGCAATGCTGTTTATCCCTTCCTGCCTGATTTGGGGTTCCGGTATTTTTAAAGATACCATTTGTATGTTCGCATTAGGATGGATGTTGTTCAGCAGTTTTCAATTGTTGATTCAGCGGAATATGTCATTGAGGAACATTGTTATTCTGCTGCTAAGTTTTTATATTCTGTTTGTAATTAAAGTATACATCCTCATCTCGTTTCTGCCTGCACTTGCTTTATGGATATTATTTTATTATTCACATAAAATAAAGCCTGTTTTCCTGAGATTCTTTGCAAAAATACTGGTGGTTATGGCCGCAATGGTTATATTCGTGGCAGTTTATGTCAATTATTCCTCATCTCTAGGAAAATATTCGCTTGACCAGATTGCTAAAACCTCGCTGGTAACGAGAGACTGGATTGCTTATTCCAGCGGTGACCAAGGTTCAAGTTATGATCTTGGCGAATTTGAACCGAATATTCAGGGATTGATTTCAAAATTCCCGCAAGCTGTGAATGTGACCTTGTTTCGTCCGTATTTGTGGGAAGCTAACAAATCTTTAGTGTTTTTAAATGCTTTGGAATCCTTGGTTTTTCTGTTTCTTACCCTAAAAATCCTCTTTACCATCGGCCCGGTCAAAATATGGAAAACAATATCTTCTGACCCGAACATACAATTCTGCCTGATATTCTCAATTGTTTTTGCCTTTTCAGTTGGGGTTTCTACCTATAATTTCGGGGCACTTTCAAGATATAAAATCCCTTGTTTGCCTTTGTACTTATTGGCTTTGATCTTGATTTATTACAAGCATAATCCACCATCAAAAAAAATCTTTTTATAAATAAATTTGATTGGTCCGAAATTCAATATCGCGAGCTCACTCAGGGCTTTGACACTGGGAATGGCTTTTTTTCAGTTGATGAAAGCTGTGTTGTCTGTTATTGTGGTAATGTTGTCCGCTTCCTTGTTTGGGGCAACCATAGAACGGGATGCCTGGGTTATTGGATGGTCATTGCAGGTTATTGTATTTAAGTTTTTGTTTGGGCCTGTCAACGAGGTTTTTCGAGCCAAATTTGCCCAGATCAAAGCGGAAAAGAGCGAAAAGGAAGCAATCAATGCGGGTTTTTCTTTACTACTGTTTTTTTCAATTATTTCTATCCTTTTCGTCTTGTTGATTTCTTTTTTTTCAATGGAAATGGTTCAACTATTTGCGCCGGGATATGCTCAGTATAATGATAAATTACTAATTGCAAAAATGATTCAATTGGTCATTCCAACACTGCTGTTGAGTGAACTGATTATTCTTTTTGTCGCCCTGCTCAATAGCTACCAATCGTTCTATTTACCTGAAATTTTTGGCTTGGTTTCCTTGGCATTGAATATTGTTTTGCTTTCTGCCTTTGCGCAGTTTTGGGGAATTTACACCTTGGTTATTGCTAATTATCTGAGCGCAACAATCTTGTGTTTGCTACTTATCTGGTATATCTCTAAGTATAAATTGTATCCGAAATCTTTCTCATTTTCCTTCAAAGCATTGTTGCCATTCATCATTTTCGCACTTCCACTTTATTTGTCCTATACCGCTGGTCAGGTCAATAGTTGGACCGAAAGGGTTTTTGTCACTTACTTGGGAACAGGGAATAGTGCAGCATTGGACTATGCCCGGAAATTTATCGACATGGCTGTAATTGTCATTTTCGCAATTGGAAACACAACTATGCCACCCATTCTGGCCGGAATCTGGAACAGGGAACAAAACAGTCTCCGGTATAAAAAAGAATTTTTCCTTTTTCTCAGAATGGCCATGTTGATTATATCGCCTGTCGTTTTAGTCCTGTGCCTTTGTCCACATGAATTAATCAGGGTTTTATTACAGCATGGTCATTTTGCAAAGCAGTGGGTAAATCCAACAGCAGCGACCTTATTTTGGTTTGGGCTGGGTTTGTTTGGGGTTGTCTTTTACGTAATCGCCGGGCAGGCTTTATTGGTTCAAAAAAAATCTTATCTCTACGCTGCTATTGGTGTATCGGCACAATTGCTGCCAATCCTTATCAATTGGTTGTTTTACCAAAAAGCCGGCCTTGAAATTTTTGGATTCTCCTGGTGTGTGGCGCAATATTGCTGCGGATTAATAATGTTCCTGTGCACAAAATCTTATAATCTTTTAGAAATAAAAGACACTTTTAAAATTGCCGCAATCATCTTGATTTCATTCTCTATTACTATTCTGGCCAAAAATTTTGTTTGGGTTACAGGTAATGACATCCTGATTTTAGTATGTTTAGGAATGATTTATTCCATCTCACTACTTGGCTTGGCTTTGTTGTTTAATATTGAGGAAGTGAAATTTCTGAAAAACCGAATCCTGCTAAAGAAATGAGATTTGTAACTGTTTTTCCTCAGGCTGAAAATGTTCATCTGCGAAAAGGTGTCGGAAAAATTCCATTCCTTTTTCATCAGCTGTTTGGTTACGAGAGTGTTTTACTGACTGTAAGCAATGCGATTCCAGAGGAAAATGTTGTAAATGATACACCCGGATTGATTGTTGAAATGATTAAAAATAAAAACCAAACTTTTCAGGTTCTTAAATACATATTTTTCAAGGCAGCTAAGATTGATATTCTAAATTTATATAGCCTGAGCAAATCCACTTTTTTTCAGGGATTACTTTATAAGATTTTGAATCCGGATGGAATTCTTTACCTCAAAATGGATATGAATTATGAATATCTGGATAGGTTGACAAAATCGGAAGTCAGCAAATTTCACATCCGATTATGGTCATGGTTTTTCAACACGAAGTGCAATTTGATTTCTTATGAAGCAAAATCTGTAGGTCAATTATTGCAGTTATTCTATTCAATAAAAGCGAATAGAATGCACTATATGCCTATTGGAATTGACCTGAATGCAATTCGAAATTTACCTTTTTCACGAAAAGAATTCAGTCAAAAAGAAAATATTATCCTTGCAGTTGGGCGTATCGGTATTTTTGATAAAAACAATGAAATGCTGTTGGATGCCTCTTTGAAATTAAATTTAAAAGACTGGAAAATTGTTTTTGTTGGTCCGGTTCATCCCGATTTT
This sequence comes from Bacteroidetes bacterium UBA7688, assembly GCA_002482815.1. Lineage (GTDB taxonomy): Bacteria > Bacteroidota > Bacteroidia > Chitinophagales > Chitinophagaceae > Rurimicrobium. The sequence continues at coordinate 5,962 of DLGS01000163.1, read as the reverse complement.
AAACTGATTGCAGAAATGTACTTTATTCAAAATCCTGAAATGAAATGCAAAGTTTTGTTTACCGGAAATATTGACAACTTTGAAGGTATAAGTTTGTGGTATAACCGTGCAAAAGTATTCTGCCTCACTTCCCGTCAGGAAAGTGGACCAACGGCCCTGACAGAAGCAATGTATTGGGGTAGTTATGTCGTATCAACGAGATTGCGTTCTGTGGCAGAAATGCTGGATGGTGGAAAATTAGGCTCATTAATTGATAACGAAACTCAGTTGGTAAATGCTTTACAATATTGTATCGACAATGCAGTCACGCTGGAAGAGCAAACGAAGTTTGCTTCACAGAAAATAGAACAGGAATTTGGCTGGCAGATTCTTGTTCAAAATCTAAAGAACAGATTGGATTCTAATTAACGATGAATAAAATTTCGGTCATAATTGTCAATTATAATACTGCTGAGCTGGTAAAGCTTTGCATCGCTTCGGTATTGGAATGGACGACTGATATTGATTTTGAAATATTTGTTGTGGACAATGATTCTGCAGAAAGGGAAATAGGGGAGTTAGCTACTTTATTTCCTGCAATTAAATTTATACAAATAGAGGAGAATATTGGTTTCGGCAGAGCTTGTAATAAAGCGGCAGAAATCGCATCCGGCGAATATTTCCTGTTTCTGAATCCGGATACACAGTTCAAAAATAATGTACTGAAAGGTTTCCTTGATTTTTGGCTGAATCATCCGGATTTGAATATTGGTTGTATAGGAACTGCAATGATAGATGAGCACAGTCATCCAATCCACAGCGCCGGTAAATTTCCGGACAGAGTAGAATATCTGAAAGCCAAAGCACGAAGTTTGCTTCAGCGGGTTTTGTTTAAAACCTATCGTAACAAGGACGACATAACTACATTTACCAGGGCTTATCAAAAGGTCGATTATATAACAGGAGCAGATTTATTCCTTTCCAAAGAAAACTTTCAGCAGGTTAAAGGTTTTGACCCGGATTTCTTTATGTATTTCGAAGAAACAGATTTGCAATTCAGATTAGCGGAAAAGGACCGTTTTTCATTTCTAATTAAAGGTCCCATAATATTACACAGTCAGGGTGGCAGTCTGCGAAATCAGCATATTAAAATGAGAGTATTGTATTTCAATGGTCTGTTGACATATTTTAGAAAACATAGCAGTCCGTTTCAATTCAATTTCTTCAGGTTTTGCTGGTTTTTATTAGATTTACCTACAGTGGTTCAAAAATTATTTTTAATCAGGAAAAGCAAATAAGTTGATACTAATAGCAGAGCCGGTTCATTTTGGAGATACACATGTGCAGATAAATGCAGCATTGGTATCAATGATTCGCACTGCGATGCCGGAACATAAAATCAAACTTGTTGCCGAAAACGAGCATATTGCAGCACTTAAAAATAAATCCGGAGATGCTCTGGAGAATGTTGAATTTAAAAATTTTATAAAGTACAATTTCGAAAGCAGTTTTTTTTGGGTTCGAAAAATTTTCGGAGAATTGAAAACTATTTTCAAAGTTCTTAAAACAGCAAAAAAGGAGAAGCCGGAATTATTGGTCTGGTTATCCTTATTTCCTACCGGGCATTTGATGTTGCATTTGACATGTTTATTTTTCTTTCGCAGGCAGAAACATTTAATCGTTTTGCATGGGGAAATGGAATATTTTTCTGGCAATTCTTCTAAATGGCAGGATAAATTTTTGGCCGTTGTTCTGAAAATGGCGTTTAAATTATCCGGTGCTTTCACAAACTATTTATTCCTGTCGGATGCTGCAAAGAGAAATTTCGAAAAATCAAAAAATAAAACTAAAGCACAGTTATTCAGTGTTTTGCATCCATTTGTCTTTAGCGATACTTTACAACAAAAGCCATTAACAGATCCACTGAAAGTTGTTTTATTCGGTGCTCTGCAACAAGCAAAAAATGTTACGGCATTTTTTGATATGGCTGACTATTTTTCAGCTGAAGTGAAGGAACAAAAACTCAGTTTTATAACGATTGGCAAAATGAATCCTGAATTACAGCTTCAGGCCAACGAATCGGTTCAGTTGTACAAACCAGATGTGTTTATTCCGCAGGACGAATTGGAAAAGCAATTATCGCAATGTCATTTAGCTGTCTTTTTTTATAATTCTTCCATGTATCGATGGAGTGCAAGCGGGGCAATTTTGGAAGCAATTAATCAGAATGCCCCTGTTATTACATTTGAAAATGAATATTTTAGAGAAATATTGACTTTAAACAAAGTTGGTATATCTGTTGAGAATAGAATGGAGATGTACAGGCAGATCAATTTACTATTAGCTAATCCTGCTGATTTTTTATCTGCATATAATCTTGAAATTAGTTCTTTCATTCAGCAAAATAGTTTTCTTTTGCAGACCCAAAAAATAAAAAGCATACTTAAAATGGCTTTGGTCTGATCCTCCATATATTCATTAAACCAATAGAGCTGTATCTATAAATGATTAAAATTTCAGTTGTTATTCCTACCTACAACAGGCCGGTGTTGCTCAACAGGGCAATACGTTCTGTGCTTCGGCATAAGGATACCAATATCTCTATTGAGGTTGTTGTGATAGACGATTGCTCGCTTGAGAAAGTGAATTTGTTTGAATTCAAATGGGATAACATTGTTTATAAAAGGCTGATCAGGAACTGCGGACCACAGGAAGCCAGAAATGAGGGAATCCTGATTGCCACCGGCGATTGGATAATAATGCTGGATGATGATGACGAATTTCTGGATGATACTATTTCCAATGCATTTGCTTTCATCGATACTGTTGAAGGACTCGATCAGTTTCCTGTTTTTTTCTTTGCAACCTCAAATGGAAAAATTCCTTCAGACTATCAGCTGATTAGTGCCATGGAGATAATGGATGAAACTTTGAAGGGCGATTTTACACCCATTATTCAACGAAAAGTATTTATTGATAACAACTTGCGTTACCTGGATTATCCCGAAATCGTTGGTGTGGGTTGCGAACACCTTACATGGTTGCTGATTTCTTCAAAATTTCATATTCCAACCTTTAATTTTCATATTGTAAAAGTGAATGCGGATGCTCCTTTCCGATTGACTTCCTATAAGAATTTTATTAAAAACTCTTTGAAATTTGCCTTGCAACAAGACATTTCTATTGATTTTGTGAAGCAACATAAACTGGATAAAATTTATCCTTCTTATGTCAACAAAAAATACCTTGGCGCAGCCATTTACTATTTGGTTTCCGGCAAAAGATTGCAATGCAGAGAGCGACTGGTGGTGGTCAAAGATTATCGTCGTTTTGCAACTGGTGTGGTAAAATTTTTGACCTTTTTGCCAATTGCAATATCCAAATTCTTTTTCAGAATTTATAAAATGAGGTTTAGCAAATAGCTTATTCGAATAAGCGGAGGAAACCTTGTTTTATGGAGGCAATGCTATATTCTTCCACCATTTTTTTTCTTCCGGCCGCCCCGAATTTTCTTCTTAGAGATTCATCTTCCAGCAACAGGCGAAGCGATTTTTCCCAGCTTTGGTCGTCATCTGCTATAAAGCCGTTTACACCATCCTCAACAATCAATTTGTTGACACCCACTGAATTAGCAACAGCTGGTATGCCAAGCGACAAATACTGAATCAGCTTGAAGCCACATTTTCCTTCACTCCAGTCATCGTTTTTCAGTGGCATCACCCCAATGTCAATCTGTAGTAAATCACTGATTTCAGTTTGTTCGTTCCAGGGAAGGAAAGTCCACTTCTCCAGGGGTAATTGCGGTTTCTTATCAGCAATCACAATAAAAGTGAAATCATATACTTTTTGCAAACGTTGCAAAACCGGCATGAGTTCGTCCAGAAATTTCAGCGTCGAATGACTTCCCGTCCAGCCAATGATAATATTGCCGGATTGGTGTTGTTTCAATTGGTTGTAGCGTGTGTCAGTATTGACAACAGTAGGAATACGATGGATATTTTGTGCTTCCGATTGTTTGGCAAAATCACAAAGGAAATCGTTTCCAGCGGATATTTTGTACGACCATTTGCAAATGTATTTCACCTTCCAGAACGCTTTTACCAGGCCCGCTATTTTATTCTGCGCAGAAGTGTTTGGTATCCAGATGGCATCATCGTAATCGTAAATAAACTTTTTGCCCAATACTTTTTTTAAATACCATTCCACAATTGGTGGCCCAAGTGGTGCAGCTTCGCGGTGAATAAAAATAATATCGTAGCGATGGGCAGTAAACAAAACTTGTGCCCATCTATTGAGGTAACTTTTCGTGATGCCCAGTGCTTTTTGAACAATTCCACCGTTTTGGTATAATATTTTCCAGACGGATGCTGTCATAAATGGTGCCAGATCGTACGTTTTTCCTGCTTCATCCAGCAGAAAAAGAAGATTTTCGACCCTGAAACGTTGCGAAGGAGCACGGTGCAAAGGGTAGGGCAGCAGGAACAAAATGTCTTTTCGGGTACTCATTAATTCGCTTTTTGGATAAAATACTGAAGCGCAAGTTCATAACCCGCAAGCCCAAGACCGGAAATACTGCCCACACATTTGGAAGCGATAAAAGAAGTCTTACGGAACTCTTCACGCGCCATAATGTTTGAAATATGCACTTCAACAGCAGGGATTTGAATAGCCGACAGTGCATCCGCAATAGCAATACTCGTATGCGTATAAGCGCCTGCATTCAGGATGATGCCATCAAATTTTTTGTTAAAACATTCGTGCAGGTAATTAATCAGTTCTCCCTCTACATTGCTTTGAAAATAATGCAATTGCACGTTTGTATATTTGGCGCTCAATTGTTCAGAATAGGTGCCAAAATCAGTGTTACCATAGATGTCGGGCTCGCGGGTGCCGAGCAAATTGAGGTTGGGGCCGTTTATGATTGCAATATTCATCCGCTGCTGTTAAGTTAGAAATGAAGGGCAAGTTAATCCATGCGTTTTGTTTTTAAAATAAATTTTGGGCTTAATACCATAATATCCCTACATTTGCGCTCCTTAAATCATTTTTCACACTAACTAAATAATTTCTATTATGTCAGTTAAAATCCGCTTACAGCGCCATGGGTCTAAAAAAAGACCATTCTACTTCATCGTAGCAGCAACAAGTACTTCTCCCCGTGATGGTAAATTCATCGAAAAGCTGGGTACTTACAATCCATTGACAGTTCCGGCAACTGTATTCCTTGATCGCGAGCGTTCATTGTACTGGTTGGAAAACGGTGCTGAGCCGACCAACACTTGTCGTAATATCCTTTCCTACAAAGGAGTATTGTACTTGCGTCACCTTAAACGCGGTGCAGCTTTAGGTCTTTTTGACGAAAGCGCAGTACAGGAAAAATTTGAAAAATGGAACGCAGAACACGAAGCAGTTGTTGCTAACCGTCAGGAAGCACACCGCAAACACAAAGCGGACAAACGCCACGCTGTTTCTTCTGAATCAGTTCGTATGGTGGAAGAGAAAAACGCAGCTAAAGTTGCAGCAGCAGTTGCAGCAGAAGCACCTGAAGAAGCTCCGGCTACTGAAGAAGAAACAACAACAAACGAAGCAACTGAAGAACAAACAGAAGCATAATCTTTGTATTGTAACTAACATTCAAAAAAGCGATAGAAATATTTCTATCGCTTTTTTTTATTTCTAAAAGGCAAAACATACATTTGCGCCACCCAAAATTTAATTATTTCTTAAAAAGTTAAACAAGCATAATGATTCAAAACATTAAAAACATTACCGTAGTTGGCTCCGGCACTATGGGTAATGGTATCTGCCACGTGTTTGCACAGGCAGGATTTAAAGTGAGCATGATGGACATCAATCAGGCCGCAATGGACAAAGCCCTTGTGACGATTGGTAAAAATATGGATCGTCAGATTGCAAAAGGTACGATGACGGAAGGTGCTAAAGAAACGGCAATCGCCAACATCACCACCTTTACAGATATGGC
>DLGS01000034.1 GCA_002482815.1 Bacteroidetes bacterium UBA7688 | reverse complement strand
AGAGCACCACCCTCATGCAGCTGCAGGACACAGCAAGGCTGTACACAACAACAACATTGGAGCGCATTTGTGACGCCGTCCTAGTGTCGAAGTCACATGATGCAGCACCAGCGGTGCAGCACCAATGGGCCGTCCTAGTTTTGAAGCCACATGACGGGAACCCTGACACATCTTGTGGATGCCTTCACACCATCTTACCTGGTACATCCACAAGTGCACCCGCCAGCTTGTGCGGCAAGCCGTCAAGCCACACATGTAGGAATAGAACCCCTTGCATATGCAAAGAAACAATGTGCATCCGCTTCCTTGTTTCTTGCCTGCCATACACACAGCTAGATTGCAGCACTAGCTGGTGGCCTGGAGGGCCTTTTGAAACTGGCTCACGTGCAGCAGGGGCATCCATGTGTCATAGCATATGCTGCATGACTGGCCGACCACAGCAGCCAGCACTCCTTCCATGCAAAACAAAAGGCGGAAAAGCAAAGTGGCCTGTTAGCATCAATCGTGTGATTGTGTTCTAAGGTGCTCACTCTCCTTTTCTGGTCTCAGACCATGTGTTCAACCTGTTGTGCCTCATACCACCTCAGATGGTGCCAGGACCCACATGTAACTATCCTCACTCAAAAGCAAAGTGGCCTTTGCGCATCAATGCCTGCTCTGCTCGCAGCCTGCTGGATGCAGGCTGAAAGAAGCAGACATGTTGAACTATACCAAACTATGTCAAAATCTTTTTGATTCATGCAGTGTAGAGCAGCCAACACATCTGGGTTTCCTGTGCATCGGTGAATCGTCCTATTTGCATGCATGTGACACGCCAGCCCACAGTGTACAACCTGTCCATATCCGGATCAGTTGTGGTTTGAACCTCTCCAACGCACTGGACGCCTGTGACACAGGCTGGGCCACAAAAAGTCCATCTGAAACCTGCACCATATCCCCAACACTTGCCCTGTGTCACCTGGTTGATACACTGAACGCACACCAGCTCACAACTAACACTCCATTGTCAGCCTGTTGTCTCACCTAATCAATGCGCAGCTGGTTGTTCTGGTAACCAATGCACTGGCCAACAGCAAACCCGATAAAAACCATTGGGCATTTGTAGCTATTATTTTTCCTCTTTTGAAAATACCAGGAACCACCAGCAGTCCGGCCATTAAAGTAAACCCCGCAAAGTTTTCGGAACTGAAGCGGACACTAAGATAAGGCATAAACCAAAGACACGAAACCGCCATTATCCACCATTTTCTGACTGTTTCGTCTATTATTATAGCCGCAAAGCGAAGCGCAATTTTGCAGGAAACGAACCAGGCAAGCAATCCGCCTAAAAGTCTTAAAACAAAAACATGGAAAAACGGGCTGTGAATTCCGATTGCATGAAAAGCCTGAAAAACAGAATGGGCAATCGTTGGCTGCAAGGATGGCCTGATCTTTTCGGTGTACTCCCAGGGAATGGTATTTTGCGGAGCAAGTCCTAAACGGTAATTCGAGAACTCCAATATCATAAAGTGTTCGTCCATTTGCTGGTATCCCATAGAGAACCAGCTTGAAATGGCAATACACAACAAACCGAAGAGAAAGAACTTTTTATAAGGACTATGCAGAATTTCTTTCATGAACCGGTTTGGATTGAATTACAAATAGGGCACAAAATAAACCATCTTACCGCATAAAAAAAACGCCCGCTAATGCAGACGTTTTCAATTTAATTCAGCAAAATTATTTTGTTGGAGCTGGAGTTTCAGTTGAAGTCGTTTTTTCAGAAGACTTAGAACCTTTCTTGCAGCATCCTTTTCCTTTTGCACAAGCTTCTTTTTTCTCTTTAGAGCATCCTTCTTTTTTTCCTTTGCAGCATTTGCCATCATAAGCAAAAGAAGAACCTGCTACTGCCAGTGCAGCGAGAAATAATGTTACTTTTTTCATTGTATCGTAATTTTTAGTGTTGAATGAATAATCAAACTTAAGGCATTTTGGCCAAAATAGTAACGCCTCCCTGCACAATTTCGCCAATTTTCACATCAATTTGTGTACCTACCGGGAAATAAATATCCACCCGCGAACCAAAACGAATGAAGCCAAACTCCTGATTTTGTGCAATAGGCTGACCCTCTTTTACATAATAACAAATGCGGCGTGCCAAAGCTCCGGCAATCTGGCGCATTAGCAAAGTCGTTTTTTCATTACCAACCACCACTGTTGTGCGTTCATTTTCGGTAGAAGATTTCGGATGCCATGCCACAAGGTATTTACCAGGATGATATTTCATGTATTTCACGATGCCTTTAATAGGACTGCGATTGACATGCACATTCAGCGGGCTCATAAAGATGGAAACCTGAAGGCGGTTATCTTTAAAATATTCGGGCTCAAAGGTTTCTTCGATAACAACCACTTTTCCGTCTGCCGGTGCAACAATCAGATTGTCTCCCTGCGAAAACTGACGATTGGGAATACGGAAAAACCAAACAATCCATAGCCACAACAAAAAGAAAACCAACTGAATAGGCCAATACAGCCACCAGATGGACGAAAAGAAAAACTGGTTGAGCCAGGCCACGCCAATAAAAACGACGGTGGCAATAATAATGTATTTATACCCTTCCCGATGTATGGTCATACTATAAAATGCGGTTTAAAGATGCGAAGGTAATTTAAAAAATATGGATGCTTAGCGGTTCCATAAAAAGATAGGCATAACAATAAGCGAAAGGCGCCGCTACAAGTAGAGAATCAAAGCGATCCAGCGCACCGCCATGACCGGGCATAAAGGTTCCGGAATCTTTCACACCGGCGACCCGTTTCAGTTTGCTTTCGAACAAATCGCCCAAGGTTCCGGCAAAGGCTGCACACAAAGCTAAAACCACCCAATTCTGCACGGTATAAAACTGACTGTAAATACCAAAAACCACTGCACAAGCTACCGTCAATACAGCACCACCTATTGTTCCTTCCCAGGTCTTCTTGGGCGAAATAGACGAAAAGGGTGTTTTGCCAATAAACGAACCGACGATATAAGCCATGGTATCATTTACCCAAATAAGGATAATCAAGCCTAATGGAAGCAAGAGGCTTTTTTCGCGCAGTAACATTAATAAGACAATGGGCAGGCATATGTATAACAAAGCACCAAGGGATTCGAATGCTCTGCTGATGCCGGCTTTTGCAGACAATGATTGCTGCAGGATGATGACAGCAGGAATAAAAAGCAAAGCAGGCAGCCAGGTTTTCTCTACTTCAAAAACAGGTGATGCCATTAATAAAAACAAAGCTGCAGACACTTGAACGATTGCCTGAATACTAACGGAGTAATTACTGTCCGGATTAATGTTTTTCATTAAAGAAAAATATTCCTTGATGCTCAAAAACTGAATGAGCAAAAACAAAGCAAAGAACAAAAGTGAATGACCCAGAAGGCCGGTCAGCATAATAATAACAAATATGAGCGCAGTGCCTGCCCGCGTAAAAAAGGTGTTCCAGTTCATTGATGAGAATTAAGAAGTTTGTCTTTCGCCTTTAAAATCGTCCGACCAATCCGGCGGTAAAGGTGTGGCATTTTTGCGAAGCAAAGAATATGCAGCAACAAATAGCCCAAGCGAAACAACTAAAACATACCAGGGGAAGTTTTCTGCAGTACCCACTTCTTCCGAAACAGATTTAGTATTAATCAGGAATATGCCCAATGCAGCAAGGGCATTATTCATAAAATGAGCTAAAATGGACAACCAGATAGAGCCGCTCAAATAATAAATATAGCCCAGCAAAACCCCCATCAACATAATCGGCAAAAAATTATACACGGAACCATGTGCAATACCAAAAATAGCCGCAGCTATAAGGATGGCAAAATGGATGTTTTGAGAATTACTGTATGAAATTCTCATAATGACACCACGGAATAAAAGTTCTTCTCCGATAGCAGGAATCAAGGCAAACACCACCAGGTGAATGGCAAAATCCATTGGAGTCGTGCCGCGCATCAAGGTTTTCATCATCATTTCATTGTGTTCAAAACTGGCTTTCGCTTGTGCCCCGAAATCAATGTGCTGAAGCCATGAGCCCAATTGATTGACAATAGGCATAAATGACGCCAGCAACAGGACTACAATTACAATATTAATTGGTTTCTCAGGTTTTCTCAGTCCGAGATAATTGATTGGTTCCGGATGAGTGAGATAAGCGAACAATAAAGCGCTAAAGCAAAAAGTGAACAAGCTTACTATTGCCTGTACATATTGTGTGGCGGCAATCACTTTCGGAAGACTATCCGGGCTTGCTGAAGCAATATCCTGAAGCGATACATCAAACATCGACGTCACACTGACGCCGGCAATAACGCTGGAAAAAGAAACCAATGTAAAAATCATCAGCATCAGCAAGATGATTTGTAAAAACTTGGGGTAATGCCGCCAATAACGCATAAGTGAAGGCTGATTAAAAATGAGGCACAAAGGTAATAGAGAATTGCACGTGGTTTTTTTGAATACCTTGCAAAAAATATAAAGTATGGTTTCAGGGCTTTCACAAAGGATATTGAACACGCTTACAGAAAAGAAGTTATACTTGTTTGCTGTATTGTGGAGCCTTGTCCTTCTGCTGAATCTGCCCGCGTATCAGGCTGGCTTTAATGGCGATTTCGAAGGCTTGCTGGATATGTTTTACCGCTACACCTTTTCTGAATTCATCAACAGCAAAGGTTTTGAGGTCAAAAGCCTTTACCAGGTGACCCACTTTCAGCTTTATTGCTTTATCAGCCTGTTTGGATTGCACCCTCTGCCCTGGTATCTCTTACTGACGGGGCTTCATGCATTGAATGCCACCCTGATTTTCAGGTTTTGCAAACGACTATTTTCAGATTTTGAAATAACAAACGGTCCGGTCATCGCTTTTTTCGGTGCGCTGATTTTTACCATTAATCCGAGCATTACTGAAATTACGATCTGGAAAGGCGGATATCATTATTTGCCGGGATTGCTGATGCAAGTCCTTTTGTTGCTCTGGACACAAACCTATTTGAAAACCGGGAACAAAAAGCTACTGTGGTTTTCTGCCATTCTTTTCTTTATCAGCACCTTTACACTGGAGATCTTTTACCTCAGTCCCTGGTTTTGCCTGTTACTGTTGCTGGCATACCGCTGGAAAGAACTGATTACAAAAGCAAGATTCGCAGATACTTTAAAACTGGTTTTTCTGCCACAGATTTCGATTTTTGTGCTCAACCTGCTTGTCTATAGAATCCGCTACGGATCCTGGATAGCACACTATGGTAGTAATGGTGGATTTAAATTTTCACTGGACAGTCTGCTGGATAAAATGTTGCGTTACCTGTCTACCATACTTGGTTTTACAGCATTTGGCCCTCACGAAAATTCGAATGCGATTTATGCATTCCTGACCAAACCTGCCGTCTATTACACTGCTTTTGCAATCGTTGTTAGTCTTACCATTATAATTTTTGTTCGATTCAAAAAGTTTTCAGCCAATGCTCAGGCAGCAGCTTTTTTGTTTGGCATGATGATGTTTTGCGTTGCGATTATTTCACCGATGTATTTCGACGAAACAATGCAATTGTATAATAGCCGCCGCTGCTATGAACTCAGCTTTCCGGTGATGATGCTGATGAGCCTGGGAATATTTTCCATTTTCAAACACAATATTTTCAGCAAAATATTCTTTGGGGTCTATATCGTTTTGTGCATCAGTTTTACGGTGCAGAAAGCATTTGAGTGGCGAAATGCGGATTTTATGCAGCGCAGTATGGTGCGCAATTACAAATGGCAAAATGCCAAAAATGTTTTGATCCTGAATATGCCTTGCTATTATAAGGATATCCGTATCATTCCTACCGGCAGGTGGGACGAGTTTCAGGAGAATTTAAAATTATTTGGGTACGACACTTCGAGCACCAAAATTCATTACGTTTCTGCCTACAACATGAACTCCTTGTATGATGGAGCGCATGTAACCATTGAAGACAGTACAACACTGAAAGTAACTTTAAATCAATGGGGCTCCTGGTGGATGTATGACCTGAATGGTGCACTTGATTTTGAAAACGAGCTTTATAAATTGGAAATGAAAGATGTGGGTCATGAATATATTCTTCATCTAAAAAAACCAATGCAGGAGTACACCATTTTATTTCAACGAGGTAGTGTGTGGAAACAACTGAATACTTCAGCAACACCGGGTTCCGTTCAATGGTAAATTATTCTTTATTCCATAAAAAAAGACAACTCAATGAGTTGTCTTTTTTGTTCATTATAAGCTTAATTATTTTTTCTTTTTCGGTGTAAAAATCGCAATCATCCTGCGACCTTCCATTTTTGGCATACTTTCCAAAGAACCTACATCAGCAAGACGCTCCGCAAATTTCAGCAAGAGTAATTCGCCTCTTTCCTGGAACATAATCGCACGACCTTTAAACTGAACATAACATTTTACCTTATCGCCTTCCTGCAAAAACTTTTCTGCATGTTTTGATTTAAAATCAAAGTCATGATCATCTGTATTCGGTGTGAAGCGAATTTCTTTGATTTCAGATTGTTTCGAATTGGCCTTTTGCTCTTTATCCTTTCTTTTCTTTTCGTAAAGAAATTTCTTGTAGTCGATGATACGGCAAACAGGCGGTACTGCATTTGGAGAAATTTCTACCAGGTCAACACCTTGCTCTTCAGCCATACTCAAAGCCTCATTCAGCGAACAAACGATAGGTTCTGCACCATCGCGTATCAAACGCACTTCCAGTGCTGTTATTTCGTCGTTTAAGCGGTGTTCGTTCTGAACAACTCGTGGCTTATAGGGTACTCTGGGTTTTGGTCTTTTTTGCATTAAGTCTTTTTAATAAAAAAATTTGAAGTCAAAAATAATGTATTTTAATATCGAAATACAGATTGTATTTTGTTATTTTTTTGTTCCTGCGATCTGGCTTTTGACAAGTTCGTGTACAAATGCAATAAATTCAGCATTATCCATCACCCCTTTGTCCCCTTCTCCGTGTTTGCGCACAGCCACTTTTCCACCGTTCATTTCCTGTTCGCCTACCACGAGCATGTAAGGCACTTTCATCAATTCTGTATCACGGATTTTTTTGCCTATTTTTTCGTTGCGGTCATCCACAGAAGCCCTGATATCATTAGCTTTCAGTAAAGCAACTACTTCTTCGGCATAAGGGATAAATTTATCACTGATAGGCAATACTTTCACTTGCTCGGGCGCCAGCCAGATGGGAAAATTTCCCGCACAATGTTCAATCAAAACTGCCACAAAACGCTCCATTGAACCAAATGGTGCACGGTGAATCATTACGGGGCGCTTACGGGAGTTATCTGAATCAATATATTCCAGTTCAAAACGCTCCGGAAGGTTATAATCTACCTGAATGGTACCTAATTGCCAGCTTCTGCCCAAGGCATCCTTCACCATAAAGTCCAGTTTCGGGCCATAAAATGCTGCCTCACCATACTCAATTGTTGTATTCAACCCTTTTTCGGCAGCAGCTTGGATGATAGAATTTTCGGCTATGGTCCAGTTTTCTTCAGTACCAATATATTTATCTCTGTTTTCTTTATCCCTAAGCGAAATCTGCGCTGTGAAGTTTTCAAAATCTAAAGATGTAAATACATACATCACCAGGTCGATTACTTTTTTAAACTCTTCTAAAACCTGCTCCGGACGGCAGAACAAATGCGCATCGTCCTGAGTAAATCCACGCACTCGGGTTAGTCCATGTAATTCTCCGCTTTGCTCATAACGGTAAACGGTACCGAACTCTGCAAGGCGCAATGGTAAGTCTTTATAGCTTCTTGGTGATGATTTGTAAATCTCGCAGTGATGCGGGCAATTCATCGGTTTCAGGAAAAATTCTTCTCCTTCGTGCGGTGTTTTTATCGATTGGAAACTATCTGCACCATATTTTTCATAATGGCCGGAAGTTTTGTATAAATTAATATTACCAATATGCGGTGTAATGACCGGCAGATAACCGCTTTCCACCTGCGCTTTTTGAAGGAAATCCTGCAAACGCTGACGAAGCATTGCTCCTTTTGGCAACCACATTGGCAATCCTGCACCAACCTTTTCGGAGAAGGTGAATAGTTCCAGTTCTTTACCTAGTTTACGGTGATCACGCTTTTTAGCTTCTTCCAACAAAGCAAGGTATTCATCCAGTTCTTTTTGAGAAGGATAAGTAACCCCATAAACACGGGTAAGCATTTTGTTTTTCTCATTACCGCGCCAGTACGCACCGGCGATATTGGTCAGTTTTACAGCTTTGATAAAGCCGGTATTCGGGATATGCGGACCCCGGCACAAATCGGTAAATGCGCCCTGAGAATAGAAGGTAATTTTTCCATCTTCGAGGTCCTGCAGCAATTCTATTTTGTAAGGATCTGCTTTGTCAGTGAAATAAGCAATCGCCTCTTCTTTACCAACTTCGCGGCGGACAAATTCATTTTTTTGTCCGGCCAGCTCCTTCATTTTCTTTTCAATTTTTACCAGATCTTCTTCGCTGATTGCTTCTCCGCCTAAGTCCAGGTCATAGTAAAAACCATTATCAATAGCCGGACCGATACCAAATTTTGTTCCAGGGAAAATTGCTTCAATTGCTTCAGCCAGCAAATGTGCTGAGGAATGCCAGAAAGTGGATTTTCCGGATTTGTCCTCCCATGTAAGGAATTTTACAGCAGCATTTTTATGAATAGCGCGGGAAACATCATAAACTTCACCGTCCACCTCGGCAGCCAATACTTTACGGGCTAGCCCTTCGCTAATAGATTTTGCAATATCAAGAGATGAAATGCCTGCTTCGTATTCGCGCACAGCACCATCTGGAAAAGTAATTTGAATCATTGTCTTGTATTAAAAAAAGATGTGCAAATGTAGGTTAGTAAATAGAAAAGATGACTTAACTGCATAAAAAAAACCGTCAGCTTGCGCCGACGGTTCTTCAGTAATTAAAGAATTTCGGAGCTTACTTTTCAAATGTTTGGGTGAAATAAAATGTTTTTTCTACAAAAACACCGGTATCGCTGACAGGAAAAAGTGAACCGTACACCTGTGCCGTAGTACTATAATTGATGGTAAATGATTTCTTATTGATTTTTGAAATCGTGGCTTCCACGTAGTCTTTACCTGTTGGCGTAATCGGAATTTCGCTCACATTTCCGATTGTGTATTGGGCGTTATTCAACATCAAAACTTTCTGATTATTACGCAATTCCCATTCGAAAGGTGTTTCATCCAATTCTCCGCCACATTTCAGTTTAGAAGAAAATTGAATTCCTTTAAAATTTTCCCCAAAAGTGATATAATCATCTGAGCGGCAGGTATCGAATTTTTTGAAAATATCATATACGGAGTCTACACCGGGAGTTTTTTCAAACTTCACTGTAAATGCCTTCATTCTCCAATTGCCAGAGCGAAGAATTTCATTATTTTCAACAGCACTGGTAGACGACTTTTTGCACGAAGCAAAAGCAATCATCAAAGACGCACAGAATAATAGTTGTTTCATAGCAAAAATAAAAATTGTAATAAAATAGCGACTAAAGGTAATAATGTTTCTGAAAAATAAAAACAACAGCAGTGTTTATTTCTATTTTAATTCCATAAAAATCCTAATGTCTGCGATATGCGTTTCAAAAACAACACTTTTATGATTTACTGATATTACTTTTTGGTGCTCGCTCCGGCAAATTTCATTTCGTTCAGCAACCAGCCTGCACCACCTAATTTTTCAATAATAAAGAGCGTATAACGGACATCCAGCGAAATATTACGGCACCAGCGCTCGTCGAAATAATAATCACTCATCGTACCTTCCCAAACACGGTCAAAATTTGTTCCGATTAATTCTCCTTTTGCGTTAAGCACCGGGCTGCCGGAGTTTCCTCCTGAGGTATGATTATCTGCAATAAATGCCAGGGGAACCGTTCCGTTTACCGCCCAGCGTCCATAATCCTTCTGACGGTTTAATTCAATCAATTTGGAAGGCATTGTAAATTCGGCAACAGCAGGATTGTTTTTCAAAACCGCCTCGTCGAGGTTAGTCTGGAAACTATACTCGGCAGGACCATCCGGGTCTATGCCCTTTACTTTTCCATAAGCAACGCGCAAAGTGCCGTTTGCATCCGGATACAATTTTTCGTATTTGCTCATCAACATACGGGCTTTGGTATATAGCCTGTTAAACCGGGCAAGGCTGTCTACATAAGTTGCCAAAGAGGGTGTAACCATTTCGTTGCGCACTTTAATAATTGCGGCATACATTTTCCAGGCCGGGTCATCTGTGATTTTACTTTTATCCGGATGAGCTACAAATTCATTCATTTTATCCAGACTTACAGCCTTTGAGTTACCGTAGATATAATCTGCCCATTCCAGGTAAGACCCACCAAATCTGGCCAGTTCTGTACGATAGTATTCAGGTACATAAATACCACCTCTTTCCATAAACATTGGCATCAATGCGATAAAAATATCCCGGTCAGTTTTTGCATCATAATTCTTATAAAAACCAGCAAATCCCTTTGCTATTTTTTTCATTGAATCGACGGAATTTGGGACACCGGAATTTATGATTGTCAGCATTTTATCCAGTTCTGCAGTCTGTCCGAGCAACTCAATCCCGAACACCACTTCACGAAGATATTCATTAGCGCCAACCACACCGTCCTTTGATGCACTTTTCACCTGCATTTTCATCAGCAGCTCTTTGGCAAAATAACCTTGAGAATCTGTATTGGCCCAGGCCTGAAATTGCTGTTCAAAAGCTTTCTTTTTTTCTACTGCATTATTCAACTTAAGACCACGGATTTCACCTTGCCATTTTTTCCAGCCATTGGCCACCCCGGCGCGTTTTGAGGTATATTGCAAAAACACGTTTCTGTCGTTGCGCATATGCTCCGTCCAGACGTCCAGGCGTTTTGTACGGGCCTCAATTCTGATCGGGTCAATTATATTTACGACGTGCTCCAATTGCATAGATGAAATATATTCCTGTGTCACGCCCGGGAAACCATACACCAGTGTGAAATCTCCTTCTTTATAGCCATTGGCATTGATAGTGAAAAACTGTTTTGTCTGGTATGGTTTGTTGTTGGTGCTATAATCGGCGGGTTTGTTATCTACGCCTGCATACACACGAAAAACACTAAAATCTCCCGTGTGCCGTGGCCAACTCCAATTGTCGGTGTCACCACCAAACTGTCCAACACCATTTGGCGGAAAGCCCACCAGGCGCACATCACGAAATGTTTCGCTCATAATGGCCCAATATTGATTGCCATTGGCAAACGCTTTTATCTGAACATCCATTTTACTGGAATAACGAAATCCCTTTTCGAGATTTTTTATCCTTACAACAATAACGCTGTCTCTTTCTCCATCGCGCATTTCATCATTTATACCCAGCAATATTCTTTCAGTCACATCTTCCATTGAACGGATAAAAGATACGGTTAGACCTGGACAAGGCAATTCCTGCTGTGTATTCATTGCCCAAAAGCCATTGGCAAAATAATCGCTTTGCGATGTTGCCAAACCTTGAACTGTTCCATATCCGCAGTGATGATTGGTCAACAATAAGCCCTGCCCGGATATCATTTCGCCAGTGCACCCTTTTCCGAACAACACAACTGCATTATTGAGGCCTGTACCATTGGCATTATATAATTTTTCTACGGGAATTTCGAGGCCTGCAGCGATGATGTCTTTTTGAGATTGAAGCAAAGTTGGCGGAACTTTCATTCCTTCTTTTGCAAATGAAGACTGGCAGAAAAAAGCAGAAAAACAGCTTAAAACACCAAGAATGAGTTGAACTGACTTTGAATAGAGACGCATATTTTTGGCAAAATTTTCGGTTAAAGAAAATAAAAATACTGGATTAGTATGAAAATTTTGGTATAATTATTACATTAGCGAAATAATTGCCGCCGAGTATCAAGAAAAAAAACTACTTTCAGAGTATGAGAAGATGCCTTATCCTTACAGTTATGCTTATCGCAGCACAACTAACCGGACTACATGCCCAGACTACTTTTGACGCACCTGACACAGTGTGTATCAGACAACCTATATCATTGAAACCCGTTGACACCAGCGCTTCTTCCTACTATTGGAGTTTTTGTTCCGGCTATCTGATGAATAAGCCGACAGGAGCATTTCTGGGTTATACTTTTGGTATAAATAACGCTGCTGACATTGAAATCAGCCGCAACAGCGATGGCAAATATTATGGCTTTTTTATCAACAGAACCAGTCCGGAATTTATTCGTTTAGATTTTGGAAACTCTCTTTCCAATATTCCTACAACAACTAGCCTGGGAAATCTTGGCGGCACTATTGCTGCAGATGCCAACAGTTTGTTTTTAATGCAGGATGATGCCAAAAATTTTGTGATGTTCGTAGTGGGTGGAGCTTCAGTAGGAAACTCTTCCATATCACGTCTCGATTTTGGAAAATCTCTTAGCAATAAACCAAACTGTGTGAATATGGGTAATCTTGGCGGCTTGCTTAATGGTCCACGCGGTTTTTTTGCTGCAAAAGAAGGTCCTTATTGGTTCGGTTTTGCAGCAAATGCACTTGATGGCAAATTGATTCGTTTTGATTTTGGTACAAATATTTCGAATACTCCGAATATTGTGGACTTAGGCAATCCATCCGCTGCTATGATTGATCCGAGCGATATGGCTGCAACTAAAGACATCACAGGAAACTGGCATGTTTTTGTTACCAACTTTGTTTCTAATGTGGTTTCACATATCAGCTTTGGAAGCTCATTGGCATCCATCCCTACAGGAACAATTTTACCATTGGCCACTCCATTATCAAATCCATCAAGCATTATACTGGCCAAAGATTGCGGAATGGATTATGCATTTATTTCAAACGTAAGCAAAAACAGTATTGTGCGGATTGCTTTCAGCGACTTAGCTCTGCTAACCTACACGGATGCCAGTCTAGACCTGATTCCAGGCCTGAAAAACAGTGTGGCAATGTCTCACATCATTCGCGAAAAAGACAATCTTTATTCTTATGTTGTAAATGCTGACGGATCGCTGGGACAAATTCAATTTGATAATTGTACCTCAAGTACTGTTCGTGCTTCAACCTTCAAGATTCCTCCAACTTACAGCTATGATTTTCCTGGTCGTTACAATGTTTTCCTGAGTACAAATGAAGGTATGCCTAACGCTTCTATGGAATGTCATCTCATTGACGCCTTACCAATTCCTTCTATTACAATTGTTGATGACACCTTAGTTTGTCAGGGCGATACTGCAACTCTATATGGAATTGCATTTGGTACTGATACATTACGCTGGACCCCAAACTATAATATTACTGCAACAGAAACTGATGTAGACGCCTTATTTACAAGAGTTGCTCCTGATTATTCCCGCCCTTATCATTTCATCGCTATTTATCCAAATGGGTGTATTGTTGACTCGCCAATTATGGTAAATGTGAGCAAAGTACAAGCTGATGCAGGAGTGGACAGGTCA
>DLGS01000118.1:1199-7380 GCA_002482815.1 Bacteroidetes bacterium UBA7688 | reverse complement strand
AAAGGCCAGATCGTCCACAATAGCGGTCACAGCCCGGCTCAGATAGCCGTCGTCGTTGATGCTGCCGATTACCTGTTCTGCAATGATTTCTTCCTTTTCGTTCAGATCCAGCATCCTCAACTGTTCAAGCAGATTCTGGTGAAAATCCACTTCATACCGTACCGAATTATAAGTGCTTTTTTCTTCTCCCGAATAATCATAGCCGCCGTCATCGCCCTCGGTTTTCAAATAATCGTCAATATCGATTTGTTCGGAATTATCATCCTGAAGTGAAATCTCGTCCAGGCTTTCTACCTGATTATCATCTTGGTCGTCGTAAGGGTCGTCTTTGATGTCCTCGGTGGTATATTCCAGCGCAGGATTAATTTCCATTTCCTCCTTTATGCGTTCTTCCATTTCCAGAGTGGGCACACGCAGCAGTTTCAGAAACTGAATTTGCTGGGGCGACATTCTTTGTAAAAGACGTTGTTGCTGGCTTTGGCGAAGCATTAAGTGATAGTTGCTATTGGTTAAGGCAAATTTAAAAGAATATTTGAACTGCGGGCAGATTAGTTTTTCTATAACTTTTGAGTATTAAGTAAAACACAATTTTTTTCAAATACTATAATATCCCAAAATCAAATTGTACATTTCTAAACTTTACTGAACATCGTACGAAATGAAACCATTTGTTGCACCCTCATTCTCTTATATTCCGCTCGAAGAAACCCTTGAAATAATACCAAAGAAGAAAAAATTGTTTATTGGTATTCCGAAGGAGACTTCTTTCGACGAAAATCGTGTGGCGCTCACGCCGGAGGCTGTTGCAGTTTTGGTGAATAACGGGCACGAAGTGGTGGTGGAGAGTAATGCCGGAGAAGGTGCATTTTATTTTGACAGCGATTACAGTGAAGCCGGCGCAAGAATTGCCTACGACAAAGCAGAAGTTTATAAAGCAGCCAATATTATCAAATCGGCTCCCATTGCAGAAGAAGAAATTCCTTTATTGCAACCGGAACATATCGTATTGTCTCCCATTCATATGCCGTTTCTGAAGGCAAGCATGCTGGAGCAGTTAATCAAAAAGAAGATAATCGCGATCGCTTTCGAATCAATACGGGACGATGCCGGTACTTATCCGATCGTTCGCTCGATGAGCGAAATCGCCGGAAATTCCGCCATTCTTACTGCAGCGCAATACTTAAGCAATCAACATAATGGAAAGGGGATTTTATTGGGAGGAATCTCAGGTGTTCCGTCTGCCAATGTGGTTATTATAGGTGCCGGTGTGGTGGGTGAGTTTGCTGCACGCGCCGCCATTGGCCTGGGTGCAAATGTTACCATTTTCGACAATTCCATTTATCGCCTGATGCGTCTGCAAAATAACATTGGCCGCAGATGTTCTACCTCTGTGCTGGACCCTGTAACGCTTGGAGAAGAACTCGCTACAGCTGATATTGCTATTGGTGCGCTGAAACCCGTGCACGGCATTACACCACTGGTGGTTACCGAAACAATGGTGAGCAATATGAAGGCTGGTTCTGTGATTATTGATGTGAGCATCGATAGAGGAGGGTGTTTTGAAACATCCAAAGCAACTACCCATCAAAAACCAATTTTCCGGTATCAGGATGTTATTCATTATTGCGTGCCCAATATAGCTTCAGGTGTTTCGCGTACTGCCTCCCGCGCTATCAGTAATGTGCTGATGCCTATCGTCAATCAATCTTCTGATTTTGGCGGACTGGAAGCATTGATAGAATCCAGATCGGGCATCAGAAACGGAGTTTACCTGTACAAAGGATGTGTAACCAAAGCTTCAATTGCCCGCAGGTTCGACCTGAAATATACAGATCTCGATTTGCTGCTGGCAACACAACGATAAAACAACAAAATCTACTAATCAATACCAATTAATACCAACCAACCAACCAATACCAGTGCCAAACCAGTATATAAAACAAACTCAAATTGCGCTTTTAGTTTATGCCTAACAACAGAATGAATAAAACCATGGCCGGCTATCATATTCTCATGATTTTGTCGGCAGTAGATTTTCGTTTCAGTCCTCATGAAGATATCGTCATCAGGGATTATCTGGTGCAGGAATTTCCTTTTCATGTCAGCCTGGACAGGGAAATGGCCATCATCAGCAATCTCAAATCCGACGAGTGGGAACAACATTACGTCAAGGCAATCGACGACTTCTATGATGATTCTACCAAAGAAGATCGGATGAAATTGCTGCAGTTTGCACTGCAATTGTGCAAAGCCGACGAAGTCATTACCAAGACAGAAAACCATTACCTCAATATGCTATTCGAAGCCTGGGAACCCCAGGATTAAGAAAGAGTAAGAACAAAAAAAGACGCTGAAATCTCAGCGTCCTTTATTATTTCGGGGTATAAAAGTATTAAACAAACAAGGGCTTATTCCCCATCACTGTTTCTATTTTTTCTATCACTTCAATCGTTAGCAGAGGCAGTACATCCAGCGCTTTCAGATTTTCCAGCAACTGAGATTCTTTTGTAGCACCCAGTATGGCTGTTGTTACATTGGGATTGTGAATGCACCATGCAATAGCCAATGTGGCCGTAGTCGTATTCAGTTCGGCTGCGATTTTGCTCAGCTGTTTTACCTGTTCAATTCGCCCTTCGGCAAGCGTACGGTCTTTCAGCCATTCAAATCCTTCAATGCCCAGGCGGGAGTCTGCAGGCACGCCATCATTGTATTTTCCGGTCAGCAAGCCGGACGCCAGCGGGCTCCAGATGGTTGTGCCCATTCCTATGTTTTTGAACACGGTGGTATAATCGCGTTCCATCTTGTCGCGCTCAAACAAATTGTATTGCGGTTGCTCCATTGCAGGTCCTATCAGGCGCAGGTCTTTGGCCACCATATGTGCTTCAACTATTTCTGCCGCAGTCCATTCGCTGGTTCCCCAATACAGGATTTTACCTTGTTGTATCAGATGATTCATTGTCCATACCACTTCTTCAATTGGTGTCGTCCTGTCCGGGCGATGGCAAAAATAAAGGTCAAGATACTCCAGTTGCAGGCGGGTGAGCGCTTCGTTGCAGGCTTCTGTAAGATGTTTGCGGCTCAGGCCTGTTTGGTTGGGTTTGTTTTCTTTGCCGCGACTCCCAAAAAATGCTTTGCTCGAAACAGTATAAGAACTTCTGTCCCAGTTTTTGGTTTTCAGAATGCGACCCATCATTTTCTCGCTTTCACCCAGGGAATACACCTCTGCATTATCAAAAAAATTGACACCGTTTTCATAAGCAATGCTCATCAGTTTGTCGGCGCTGTTGTCTTCTATTTGTTTGGCAAAAGTGACCCAGGAACCGTAGGACAGAACACTCAATTCCAGCCCTGTTTTACCCATTTTTCTATACTCCATCCTTTTTGTTTTTAATTTTTTTGTTGAAATGAAACGGAAAGGTAAATTAAAAAGCCGCTACTGATTTGTTGCTTTCTTCGATTGCAGGATATGTTTTGATGATGGGCAAAAAAAACAAATGGATGAGGGAAATCATCTGTCGAAAGCTTTGTTTGTCTCATTTATTTATAGCGCCTTCTCAAAACAAATACTGGCACTTACTCCTTCATACTGGCCATAGTTATCAATCACCTTATAATTATTCTTGTGGTACAGGCGGATAGCTTCCGGCTGTTTTTCGCCGGTTTCCAGGATACATTTATCATAGCCCAGTTCCCTGGCCCATTGCTCCAGTTCTTTCAAAACGACAGATGCAATGCCCTGACCGCGTTTTGCCGGAGGCACATACATTCTTTTTACTTCCATAGTGCCGGCTTCATATTCTTTGATAGCGCCGCAAGCCACAGGTTCTTCATTTTCATAAGCCATCACCACATGTTTTATCATCGCAATCTTATTATACTGCGCATAAAATGCATGGTCGTCGCCATCTCTGATGGCCAGATCTTTATCCAGCTCAATCACCAGGTTTTGAAAATCAGGATTGTCGGAATTTGTTCGTTTAAGGGTAATCATTTTAAGGTAAATGCTTTCGGGATAAGAAAGCACAAATGTATAAATTTTGGAGAAGGGCGATTCATTATTCAATAATAATTTTTACGCTACCATCGCCACCATTTGTTTGTTACCAAATCTAAACTTTTAGTTCGGATAAGCTAATCGGAGTCTGCGATTGACTATCGAATCTGTTGCACCTCCTGCAAAAAGCAAAGCCACAACAAGATGCTGTGGCTTTGGTCGGGTATTGGATTGATAAATATTAGATGGTGTAAACTACCAGGCCGTCGCGGGTCTTTGGTTCAAACCATGTGCTTTTGGGAGGCATTACTTGTCCGCTGTCTGCAATGTCAAACAATTGCTGTATGCTTACCGGGTAGCATGAAAAAGCCACGGCCATTTCTCCACTGTTTACGCGATGTTCCAGTTCTTTCAAGCCACGGATACCGCCCACAAAGTCAACACGCTTGTCTGTGCGCGGATCGTGTATGGCCAGTAGTTTCGACAAGACTTTATTTTGCAGAATGGTCACATCCAGAATACCAATAGGGTCGTTGGTGTAGGCTGTTGTTTTTGCGGTCAGCTTGTACCAGCTGTCGCCCAGGTACATCCCAAACTCATGTGGTTTGGCTGGTTTGTAAGGATGCTCCCCTCCGGTATTTTCTACTTCAAAATCTTCTTTCAAAGCCGTGAGGAAAGCATCATTATTCATTCCGTTCAGATCTTTGGCCACACGGTTGTAATCGAGGATAGCCAATTGGCTGGCTGGGAAAATTGCGGTTATAAAATAGCTGAAAGATTCGTCGCCGGTGATAGACAAATCGCTGTCGCGAAGCTCTTCGTACACCTTGGCAGCAGATGCGGCACGATGGTGTCCGTCGGCAATATAGGTGCAAGGTACGTCTTCGTTAAAAATGCGGGTAATGCTGGCCACTTTCGAATAATCGTCTACCACCCAGAAGGTATGTTTTACACCATCTTCCGATGTGAAATCATAAGTTGGTTTGTGGTCTGTTTTCCAGTTGTTGATAATGGATTGCACATCCTCCTGGTCGTTATAGGCAAGGAAAACGATGCCCGTTTGGGCATGCGTGCTTTTGATATGATTGATACGGTCCAATTCTTTTTCCGGGCGCGTGAATTCATGTTTTTTAATAACACCCTTGTTATAATCTTCTATGGAAGAGCCGCATACCAGGCCGGTTTGCGAGCGTCCGTTCATCACCAGTTCGTAAATATAATAACAAGGTTCTTCGTCCTGGAAGAAAACGCCATCCGCAATAAACTGGTCCAGGTTTTCCTTTGCTTTCTGATAAACCGCGGCACTGTGCACATCAGTTCCTTCCGGCAAATCGATTTCGGCACGGGTGACATGGTAGAAATTGTGTGGGTCTTTTGCAACGGCTTTTGCTTCTTTTACATTCACAACGTCGTAAGGCAGTGTGGCTACCTGAGCGGCTAATTCGGGAGTTGGTCTTAATCCTTTAAACGGGCTGATTTTTGCCATAATTATGTTGATTGTTTTATTTTTTCCTGTTCAAATCGCTGCATCACCTCTATCAGATACTGGGTTTGCGGCACTGTTATTGCATTATATAAGGATACCCTGAAACCGCCAACACTGCGATGACCAGCTATTCCTTCAATCTGGTGTTGAATGCTGTAAGCTAAAAAATCTTTTTCAATATCCTCGTCTTTCCCGCGGAATACCACATTCATTTTGCTTCGGCTGGCTGGTTCGACTGTTGTTGTGAATAGTGTGTTGCGTTCCAGTTCCTGGTACAATCGGGCAGATTTTTCATTGGTTTCTTTTGTTATCTGCTGTATTCCCTTTGTTTTTATCCAACGCAGGGTGAGCAGCGAAACGTAGATATTGAAAACCGGAGGCGTGTTGAGCACCGAGTTTCCGGCTGCCTGTTGTTTATAGCTCAGTACCGGAGGTAAGGGACGTACGATTTTATTCAAAAGGCTTTTCCTGATAACCACCAGGGTCACGCCTGCCGCCCCAATATTTTTTTGCGCAACAGCATAAAACAAATCGAATCTGCTGTAGTCTCTATCTTCCGAAAAAATATCGCTGCTCATATCGGCAAATAAGGGAACAGGTATGGCCGGTATTTCTTTTATCTGGGTTCCGAATATGGTATTATTTGTCGTGAGGTGTACATAGGCCAGATTGTCCGGAATGTTTTCCGGCAATTGGGGTAA
>DLGS01000118.1:0-1166 GCA_002482815.1 Bacteroidetes bacterium UBA7688 | reverse complement strand
ATTGGGGTAATGACCGGTATTGATTCTCTTTTGAAGAAGCCAGTGTCAGCACCTTTCCAAAAGCTGTGGCACTTTGCTGCGCATCATTTGCCCAGAATCCACTGTCGATGTATCCGGCTGTGGCATTGGCTTCCAGGAAATTCATCGGAATCATTGTGAACTGCAATCGTCCGCCGCCCTGCAGCCAGAGGACTTCATATTCCGAAGGGTCAAGATTTGCAAGTTCCAGCACCAGCTGTTTACTTTCTGCAAGGATGGCATCAAATAATTTTCCGCGATGCGGGATGCCTAAAATAGAAAGTCCGGTATTATTATAATCGAGAATAGCATGGGAAGCTTCTGCCAAAACTCCGGCTGGCAAAGCCGCTGGCCCAGCTCCGAAATTGATGATAGAATTGTGTAGTGCCATTTATCTTTGATCTTCTGAGAAAGTAACCCCGCCGCTAACGGCAAATTTCATCGCCTCGGCAGCATCCATTTTAGTTACAGGTTTGGTTTCACTTTTGTCTATAATAATTACCCAGCCCGAAATGGCGTAGGAATGGGGCATGTATACAGCCACCTTATCCTCCATACCCATTTTCTCCATGTTCTTTTGGGTAAGAAAGCCAATCCGCCAAATCTCCGGAGACGTATTCACCCTCACCCATACCGGCTTATTGAATTTTCGTTTATCGCCCACAAAGGAGCCCATAATTTCTTTGACCGATGAGTAAATATGCTTGATGCCAGGCGTATGTTCCAGTAAATGATTGAAGCCATCAATCGCTTTGGCAAAGAAGAATCGGGTACCGAGGTAGCCCACCAATGTCACCGTGCTGACGACTATTAAAAAGCCAATTCCTCTCGGCATTTTAAACGGAAGGATACCATCGAAAGGAATCAAATCGTCTACATTGACAAAGACTTTATAAATAACATAGGCTGTAACGGCCACCGGGCCCAGAATCACAAGCCCCTGCAAAAACGAACGTATTAAAATCTTTGCGAAAAGACGCATCAGTATAGATATAAATTGAGGGCAAAGGTAAGCTTACAATGTATATCGAAGTCTGCTGAACAAATTCTTTTTAGTTATGGCTTCCGCAATATTTTTTGGGCAAATCGGAAGTCATCATTGAATTGCTCAAAATGGAACGAAAAATTACCGTTCGTGAAAAAAAACG
>DLGS01000377.1:4676-5360 GCA_002482815.1 Bacteroidetes bacterium UBA7688 | reverse complement strand
CAATGGCTATACTGGAGATAGAAAGGATACCGTCATTTGCACCCAGAACAGCTGCCCGCAGCCAGTTGCTTCTGTGGATATAATGGTTATCCATGTAATTGTCGATAGTCACTATTTTGTTGTTCATGCTATTATTTCAATTGTGCCTTGCGAAGGTGATAAATTCAATGCAGAAATGGTGAGGTGGAACACAAAGATGACGAAAAAGAAATCTTTGCTTTGCCTGTTGATGGGAGAACCAAGCCCGGAAATTTTCAGTGAAAATTCTGCGATAATTTTTTAGAGCTTACTTTCGCAGCAAAATAGTAAAGTAATAAAATGGAAGAACTTAAAAGTTTGATTCAGGCAGCCTATGCAAATCGTGAGTTGCTGAAGGAAGCGCAATATGAACAGGCCGTGCACACTACAATGGCATTTGTAGACAAAGGTGAACTGCGTGTAGCCGAACCAACAACAAACGGCGACTGGCAGGTAAACCAGTGGGTAAAGGAAGCTATTCTGATGTATTTTGGTGTGCAGAAAATGCAAACCTGGGAAGCCGGCCCGATGGAGTTTTATGATAAAATGTTGCTGAAGAAAAATTATGAAGCCCTTGGTGTAAGAGCGGTTCCGCATGCCGTTGCCCGTTACGGAGCCTATATTGCCCGTGGTGTTGTTTTAATGCCTTCTTATGTCAATATCGGT
>DLGS01000377.1:0-4612 GCA_002482815.1 Bacteroidetes bacterium UBA7688 | reverse complement strand
GGTAGATACATGGGCTACGGTTGGTTCATGTGCACAAATAGGCAAGCATGTACATCTGAGTGGTGGTGTTGGGATTGGCGGAGTGCTGGAGCCATTGCAGGCAGCTCCTGTTGTGATAGAAGATGGTTGCTTTATCGGTTCACGTTGTATTGTAGTTGAAGGTGTGCGTGTAGAAAAAGAAGCGGTATTGGGCGCAAATGTGGTTTTAACCCAGTCTACAAAAATTATTGATGTTTCCGGTCCGACGCCGATAGAATATAAAGGCCGTGTTCCGGCGAGAAGTGTTGTGATTCCGGGTTCCTATCCAAAAGAATTTGCAGCAGGAACTTACCATGTGAATTGCGCTTTGATTATCGGCCAGCGTAAAGAGTCGACCAATCTGAAGACAAGCCTGAATGACGCATTGCGTGATTTTAATCTTTCTGTATAAAGAGCAGACAGGCCTTAAAATACGAAACCCTTTGAGCATCTTGCTGAAAGGGTTTTTTGTTTGCCGCTATCCGATAGCGCGAACGATTTTATTAAAAGAAGCCGTACAAATCTTTCTCTTTTTTGTTTTCGGCTATTTTAGCTTTCTTGTTGGCATAATCACACTCCATGCACACTTTAGCACGCCAAAGATTCGCTTTCCGGTAGGCTTCTTTAGGTTTGTTGGTATTGCATTTTTTGCACACTAAAAAATCAGGTTCGGGTACGCTTTCTTTTGATAGGGGTGTTAATGTGATTTGATGTGATTTTTTCATAAATCATTTTTGTTTTTCTGATGGTAAATATACATTAATAATTCTGGTACTCTTTTTAAATGTTTTCTACATTTTATCCACTATTTCCGTTTTTAACTTTATACTTACATTTTAAAATTCTGATTTATAACATGTTTTTTCATTTCCCGGTTAAACATCAGGCTGCCGATACAACCATTTTTAGCGTCATGAGTGCCTTGGCTCAAAAGCATAATGCCATCAACCTTTCCCAGGGATTCCCTGATTTTCAGATTGATAGTGATTTGTCAGCTTTGTTGCACGAGGCCAGTGTCAATGGGTTCAATCAGTATGCTCCGATGCCGGGTTTGCCGGTTTTGCGGGAAGCTATCGCTAAAGATTTCAAAGCACGATACAATCTGGATGTTAATCCGGAAACTGAAATAACCATCACCCCCGGTGCTACCTACGCAATTTACACCGCGTTTTCAGCTTTATTATCAGCAGCTGATGAAGTGATTGTGCTGGAACCGGCCTACGATTCCTACATTCCTAATATACAAATGAATGGTGCAAAGGCTGTTCCGGTAAAGCTGACTCCGGCGACATTCGCACCGGACTGGCCATTAATAAAAGACGCCATTACCGCGAAAACCAAAGCCATTATCGTAAACACACCGCACAATCCTACCGGTACCATCTGGTCGAAGGCAGATTGGGAACAACTGGCCGATTTGCTCCGGGATACAGACATTTATGTGCTGTCAGACGAGGTGTACGAACAGTTGGTGTACGATGGCAAGGAACACCACAGCGTGTTGCAACATGCCGAATTGCGCGAAAGAAGTTTTGTGCTCTATTCTTTTGGAAAGGCATTTCATAACACCGGCTGGAAAATAGGGTATTGCATTGCACCACCTGATTTTACCAGGGCTTTCCGTCGTTTGCACCAGTTTCTCAGCTTTAGTGTGAACACGCCTGCTCAATATGCGCTGGCCCATTTGATCGGCAAAGAAAACCGGGAGCCGGCCAATACGCTGTTGCAAAACAAGCGCGATTATTTCAATGGATTGATGGCAGAAACGCCGTTTAAATTATTGCAACCTTCATTGGGTAGTTATTTTCAACTGGCATCCTATGCACATCTCAGCGATATGCCCGATACGGATTATGCCAAAATGCTGACAGAAAAATATGGTGTGGCAACCATTCCCATCAGTGCTTTTTACAGCGATAAATCGGATGCTAAAATCCTGCGTTTTTGCTTTGCAAAGAAAGAAGAGACGCTGAAGGCTGCAGTGGAAAGGCTAAAGAATGTTGAATTGTAAATGCTTAATGTTGAATGATGAGAAAGTTATTGTTATTAGTGGTCTTAACTTTGAACAGTTTGTCGCTTTTTGCTACAGAGCAAATGCCAGAAAAGTTATGGTATAAAGGACGTATGATTTCTTTATACAACGTTCAGCCAATGGAATACTTTTTTGAAAAGTTCTCTTCTTTAAGACCAAATGGAAATAGAAGAAGTACGGCGCTTTATCGTCAATACATTGGTACTTATGAAATTATTGATAGCTGCCTTGTGTTAAAAGATATTGAAGTTGAAATTTTTGATGATTCAGGTGATAAAGAAGAAAGTGTTTTTAAACAAATTTTTCCGACGGATACATTATTGAAAATTAGTTGGGTTTCGAAATTATTTATTATCCCTTATGGAGAGGCATCTTATTATAATGAAGAAACTTTAGAAAGTAAATCTGAAAACTATTTGATACTTCAATTTGAAAATGGGAAGCTCACTAAGGAAAAAGATTTTAATAGAAAGGAATTTGTAGCATTCCGGGAACAGCAGTTTAAATTATTCAAGAAAACAGCTAAATATGAGGAATTAAAACTTGAACATATTAACCGAGCTAAAACAATGGTTCAGTATCGCAATTCAAAAGAATTTAAAGCTTCAAATCTTTACAAAAGAGAAAAGGAAAATAATTATGTTTGGGTTGATCCATATAGTAAGCATCCGATTGATTATTTCATTATGATGGATATGTTTGAATTTGATAATCTTGAAAAATTGTTGGAAGAATAAATCTTCTCCCCCCAACAAAAAACCTGCTCCGAATGGAAGCAGGTTTTTTTCTGTATGTTCAAAAGCAATTAAGCCAATGCTTTTTCTTTTCTTTTTTTGATTTGGTTGACCAGTGCGTCAAATGCGCCGTCAAAGGATTCTTCAAAAACTTTGCTTTCGTGTTTTACGAAGAAAGTATGTTTTGGAATCAACACTTTAATCTCCGCCACTTTATCTTTTACCTGGTGAACTACATTATCCAGTTTCAGGTACACTTCTACATCGAGTATATTGTCGTGGAAGGTTTTCAGTTTTTCAATTCTTTTATTTACATGTTCCATCAATTTGGTATCTGCATCAAAATGCACGGTTTGAATTTGAATGTTCATCTTCTATTTTTTTTGAGGGTTAAACTATAAAAAAATACTTTTTATTCATCCTCTTGGATGGTTCAATTTATGAACTTTTTTCAGTTCGTCAATGTTAATGTGAGTATAAACCTGTGTGGCTGCGATGCTGGAATGGCCAAGAAGCTCTTTGATGGCTTGTATGCTCGCACCATTGTTTAATAAATGTGTTGCAAAAGTGTGCCTTAAAACGTGAGGACTTTTCTTTTTCAGGGTCGTCACTTGCGATAAATAGCGTTTCGCCGTGTTGTAAACATATTTATCATAGAGTTTTTTCCCGTTTGGCAGGGCCAGCAAGGTTACCGATTGGATTTCCTCTGTTTCTTTGGCTTCAATATAGCTGCGCATCGTGTCAAGCAAAACGTCACTCACAGGTATTAGTCTTTCTTTGTTGCCCTTGCCCAAAATCCTGATCTGGCGCAGGCTCCATTCTATATCCTGTTCTTTCAGGTTGATTAATTCGCTGCGGCGCATACCACTGGCGTAAAGTAATTCCAGTATCAGCCTGTTGGTAAAACCTTCAAAACCTTCCCCAAAACTGATTTCTTCCATTAAAAATTCTGTTTCGGTTTCTTTCAGGAAAGTCGGCAGGCGCTCCGGCAGGCGCATAGAATGTACCAAAGTTGTCGGGTTTTTCTTCGTGAGGCTGTTGCGCATCAGGAATTTAAAATAACCGCTGATGCTGGATATTTTCCGGTTCAGGCTTCTGGCCGAATGTTGGGTTTTATCTTTCAGATCGACGAGCCAGCCGCGCAGGTGCAAATGGCTGATTTCGGGTAAATCCGTATCCGGATAATTGTCTTGTAAATAGCTTGAAAACTGCTCCAGGTCTTTGGTATAAGCAATAAGCGTATGGGCGGAATAGCGTTTTTCGAAACGTAGAAAATGTTTGTAATCGTCGAAATATTGGCTGAACAGTACGCGCATAAAAAACCGATACCACAAATATAGAACTATAAATGGTATCGGTAAGGAATTTATTTTTTAGCAGAAAACTGTATCGTACTAATCCAACTGACCGTTAGTCATTTGTTGTACATATACTGCTTTCAATACTTCGAAACGACGTTTTACAGATGGTTTAGTAAAAGCCTGACGTTTACGCAATTGAACAAGAGTACGTGATTTCTCAAATTTTTTCTTGTACTTTTTCAGCGCTTTATCAATATTTTCGCAGTCTTTAGCATCGATGATTAACATAATGAATATACCTCCTTTTGGTAAGATTTTTTTAGAGTTGCAAAAGTACGGGAATATTTCCTTCTGCCAAATTTTTTTTATTTAATACTTTTGCCTGCGCTCCGGCGTTTTAAGTGTATGAAAAACCCATTGTTTACCCTTTGCTTTGTTTTGACAGGTTTGTTGCTTGTAACGTCCTGCGAAAAGTGGAAGGATCAGCCGCCCAAAGATCTGGGTCTGACCAATAAGTATTGCAATAT